>JAQXQN010000001.1 GCA_029101185.1 Eggerthellales bacterium
GACAGCTGCCGTCGCCGGGGACCGGGTGGTGGTGCCGGCGGATGCCACCACGTGCTACCACATGTACGGCATCAGCTACTGGAATCAAGCCGATGGCCAGAAACTTGCCCAGGATCTGCCCGCGGCCTTCAACGCCAACGAAGCAACCCAGCAGCGCTTCTGGGATGATGTCCCCTGCGTTATCAGGCGCGACAACTATAGACTCCATGTGGAAGCGTGTAGCTTTGATGACGTGGCGGAGATTGACAGCTTTGCGGAGCTGCAGGAGATCGACCCTCGGTATCGGGTGTAGCGCCCGGGCCCACATGAAGGAGGCGCCATGCCCGTAGTTAAGATTTCCAGCCTGGATGACCCCCGGCTTGACGTGTACGCGCGGCTCACCGAGGCACAGTTGCGCAATAAACTGGAGCCTGAAAAGGGGATATTCATCGCAGAGAGCCTTAAAGTGATCAGCCGCGCCCTTGATGGCGGGATGGAGCCGGTTTCGGTGCTTATGACCCCGGAGTGGGTGGATTCTGCGGCGGAGGTTGTGGCCAGGGTCTTGACGCAGGCTCCCCAGGCGCCGGTGTTCGTGGCGCCAAAGAGCGAAGTAGAGCGGCTGGCCGGGTTCAACCTGACCCGGGGGATCTTGTGTGCCATGCGCCGTCCCGCGCTGCCCTCTGTGGAGGACTTGCTTGCCACCTGCGTACATGGCGGCCCGGCAACTAGAATCGCCGTGCTTGAGGGCATTGTGGACCACACCAACGTGGGGGCGATTTTTCGGTCCGCCGCCGCGTTGGGCATCGACGCGGTGCTGGTGACCCCCACCTGCTGCGACCCGCTGTATCGGCGGGCGGTGCGGGTGAGCATGGGTACGGTGTTTCAGGTGCCCTGGACCCGCATTGGCAATTCCGTGCGCGACTGGCCGGAGGCTGGCCTGAAAACCCTTCATGATCTGGGGTTTGCCACAGCAGCTATGGCGCTTTCCGACGATTCCATCCCTCTGGGCAGCCCTGAACTTGCCGCCCAGGAGCGGCTGGCGTTGATTTTCGGCACCGAGGGGGACGGCCTGTCCACCCGAACCATCGCGGGCAGCACCTATACGGTGAAGATTCCCATGCGTCACGGGGTGGATAGCCTTAACGTGGCGGCTGCCAGCGCCGTGGCATTCTGGGAGCTGGCTCGACCGACGGGCGCGTAACCGTGGCCGGCGTCAACGATTTCATCCACTACGTCCGTCAGGTCCAGGAGCCCTTTGACCTGCGGCCCCTAACCGATGTGGACCTGCTGGTCTTTTCTGCCCTGGCGTATATGGAGTTTGAGGCGACCTCGCTTGGCGAAGCGTGCCGTGCCGGTGTCGGCGGCTCCCGCGCCGGTGCCGGGCAAGACGATTCGCCATGTATTGGAGACCTGGCCCGATACGCGCCCCTGGAGCGATACGCCTGCAACGATTATCGTCCCCAGGCCATGACCCAATTGCTGGAGGCCATGGTGGCATCGCCTCGGTTTGCCCCTGTGGCGATCAGGGACTTTACCTGTGTGGAGACCCTTGATCCGCCGGTGCAGTTTGCTGGGTTGGCCTTGGGGCTTCCCGGGCCCGATCCGGTGGTGGTTGCTCTGCGGGGGACCAACGGGTTTCGGGCGGGCTGGGAAGAGAACCTGTGCATGATGTACGAGACCCAGGCGCCGGGGTGTGATCTGGCTCAGGATTTCATCGCCCGTGCGGTTAAGGCAAATCCTCAGGTTCAGGTGGTGCTCACTGGCCATTCTAAGGGCGGATCCTGGGCGGAGCAGGCGTCCTTACGCACCGGCGGGTTTGACGGTGGGGTGAGCAGAGTGGTCACCTTTGATGCGCCAGGACCCTTTAGAGCCGGGGCGGGGGATGGGCCTGAGGTGAGGGCCTATGACGCCCAGATGGCCGCCTGGCTGTTAGAACCCGGGTTTGACCTGCGGCATTATCTGCTTTCGGCCCAGTATGGGGCCTATTTCCAGATTGAGTCTGTTGGCGGGGCCGCTCTTGGTGGGGCTTCGTCAGAATCCCAGTCATGGCCCATCATCCAATGCGTCCGACAGGGGTCCATCAGCCACAACGTGGGTCACGCGAAAATCTGCGATGGGGAATTTGTCCTGGCGGATCCGACTGATCCCCAGGTTAGGAAGGTTGCCGCCCGGCGCGTCGCAACCAATCGTGCGTATCGGTCTCTCACACGTCAGGAACGCGAGGCCATCCCTCCCTTTGTCATGGGGGCCTTGGGGAAGGTGGGCTTCCGCATGGGGTTTTCTGATCCTCTGTGGCCTGCCGTAAGGGCAGTCGTTCATGACTTCCTGCATGCTTCGGGCTCCACCCGTCGCCTGTTGTGTAAGGCCGTGGTTCACGGTATTCAGGGCTATCTAGGGAAGTAACTACTCCTTGAGGAGTACCTGTGATACACTGGCAAAAACGAGGGCCAAAAGGGGTTGGCGTAGCTGGCGGTGCTTTTGCAGAACCGAGTGTTTGACTTGCCTGCCGCACTTCCCCTCGAAGCCAGAGAATACATTATCGATCGTTTTCCAGTGCCGTATAAAGAGGCGGATATTATTCGCGGGTACAGGGCTGATGATGCGTACTTTTCCTTTGCTCAGGATTTTCTTAATGGACTAATATCCCTGCGGCAATTATCTTGCGCTATGCATCTGGGAAGACTTGGGGAACAGGTGGCGGTAATGAGTCAAGCTGCCTTCGGCCGCTTGGAGTACCAGGGTGCTGAATCTGTGGCGAGGGATGAGTGGTTCCCCCGCTATAAGGCACGGGACAGTCGCGCACGACAAGAATACTTTGATCTGGAGAGGTTCCAGCGAGAGCCAGACGATTTGTATATTCTTCAAATACTCAATGAGGAGGTGGGGCCTGATGATCCACGCCTACGATGAGAATATGCGCGGAAAAGCCCAGACCACGCTGGGCACGGCGTTTGGGTTCGCTTCGTCTGAAGCGGGATATCTGCCCCAGGATTTCTTTGCCTTATTTATTGAATCGGGCCTGGCGGAGCGTTTTGAGTCGGGGAATCCCTCAGTGGTGATGGGACTGAGCGGCATAGAGCTTGCTCTTCGGGTGTTGGAGGAAACAGTAGGTATTCACCGTCCACTGGAGCTGCGCTTCAGGGGCCGAGGGAGCAAAGAGTATTGGATCGGATGGTCGCTGGCGTATTACCAGTGGGAGACGAGTCTGACATTTAGGGAGATTGCGGAAGCTATTCCCATGGATGTGATAGAGGACCTGTATTACGCATACCATGAGATGGATGTGAGAAGTTTCGTTGAACGTATGGATGAACTCTATCGTGAGGCTCACCCTGAAACAAACTTGCAGAGGCTTCGCAAGATGGCGGGACTCACTCAAGGTGAACTCGCGAAGTATTCTGGTGTTCCCGTCCGCACCATTCAACAGTACGAGCAGCGTCAAAAAGACGTGAACAAGGCACAGTTTGCTTCAGTGATGGCGCTTGCTCAGGCGTTAAGTTGCAGGCCCGAACAGCTATTTGAGCGCAGGGCGTCGTGAGGGTTTTCCACCAAGGCTTCTTGCTACGGGGTTTCCCACCACGTTGCCCCATGATCTTTCATTACCTGTCGAAGCGTCCAGACCAGAAAGGACATTCATGCCACTTCGCGCAATGACCGCATCCGGATTGGGGCTTTCCTCCAATACGGACCAACTGATACTTGCCAATGAGTTTGACCTGGGAACATACGAGGGCCAGCCCATCAAATGGCGGATTCTGAGCCTGGAGGGTTCTCAGGCGCTGTGCATTAGTACTAGGACTCTGAGTCAGCGTCCCTTTGCAGACCGAGATGGCCAGGGAAGTCAATCCCGCGCAGAAGCTGATCAGGTCCAAGCTCTGACCTGGGAGAATAGCAGCTTGCGGGCCTGGTTGAACGGGGAGTTTCTATCTGACGCCTTTGGGGAGCAGGCGGAGTGCCTGCTTGAGTACGAGACTTCCGATCGCGAGACCTCTGATCATGAGGCCTTTGAGCCCGCACCTGGCAAATCCTGCATGGACAAGGTGTTTTGCCTGAGCATCCAGGAGGCACAGCAGCTTTTTGCCACCGATGTCCATCGGGCGGCGTTGGTGCGTGAGGGGATAAACGGAACCTGGTGGCTGCGCAGCCTTGGGGACACGGCAGGTCATAAGCCCGATCAGCCTTTGTGCGCCACGGTGTTTCAGACCGGATGGATCAATCCCTACGGCAATCTGGCACAAGACGGTTCGGTGGGGGTGCGCCCTGCCATCTTGGTGGATCTGAGTCTGATGACACTGGAACTGGACGCTTCGTCTGAATCCGATAGCGCCCTTGCTCATCCAGACTTCGCATCGGCTCTGTTGGCCAGTCAGGTGGGGGAGGAGCTTCTGCTTGAAGCCTGCGAGACGGGGGATTACTCCTTGGTTGGTCAGGTGTGCGGCTGGCTTGGCACCGATGCCGCCTGGGA
>JAQXQN010000002.1 GCA_029101185.1 Eggerthellales bacterium
GAGTACTACGGCAACTGGATGAGGGATGAGGCATTCCGCAGGATCGGGCACCTCTACCCGCAGGTTGACGTACCCGCAGAGCAGGGCGGAGGGAAAGCCACTGTCATCTCATGGATATGGGCGAGAACTGTGAAGTGCCCCAACCCTGCGTGCGGTCACGACGCCATCCTCGTACGCTCCTTCGACCTTTCCAAGAAGAAAGGCAAGGAATGGCATGTGGAGCCGATCTGCGAGGGCGGGAACGTGCGCTTTGAGGTGAAGCAGGGCAAGGCCGAACGAGACGGAACAGTCAACCGCCGCGGCGCGGCATGCATCCATTGCGGGTCGCCGATTCCGTTCGACCACGTCCGATCCGAGTCGTGCGAGGGCCGCATGGGCTCGAAGCTCATGGCTGTTGTGGCCGAGGGAAAAAGCGGACGTATCTACGTATCGCCCGACGAGCACCAGAACACCTCTGCAAACGTCCCAAAGCCTGAGGATTATCCCCAGGGAAAGCTTGCGTACTATCCTGGGCATCTCAACACCAACGTATACGGGCTCGATGAGTTTCACAAGCTGTTCACCAATCGCCAGCTGACCGCGTTGACTACGTTCAGCTCGCTGGTCCGCGAGGCGCAGCAGAAGGCGGAGGCAGACGCGGTCTCAGCTGGTCTTCCCGACGATAGCATCGGCCTTGACGAACACGGTACGGGTGCACACGCCTACGGAGAAGCTGTCGGAGTCTATCTTGCCTTCGGCGTTGATAAATGTGCAAATCTTTGGTCATCCATTGTGAGCTGGATGAATGACAGGGGTGCGCTCAGGGAAACGTTTGCGAGACAGGCAATTCCCATGGTTTGGGATTTTGCTGAAGCTAATCCCTTCTCGAACTCTGGCGGTTCATTTGCCCAGTGTCTCTCTCGCATTCCAAGCTCGATAGAAGCATTCCAATCATTTGTCAAACAGGGATTTGTGAAGCAGTTTGACGCACAAAGCAACAATGGTATGAGCGAAATAGTTGTCTCGACCGATCCGCCTTACTACGACAACATTGGATACGCCGACCTCTCCGACTTTTTCTACGTGTGGCTCCGCCAGTCGCTGCGCGGAACCTACCCTAAGCTCTTCTCAACGATACTCGTCCCCAAACACGAGGAACTCGTCGCCACTCCGTACCGCGAGGATCGGGGAACAGAGGGCGCCCGAAACTTCTTCGAAGAGGGTATGTTCAACGCTTTCAAACAGGTTTACATGTACGCGCGCAATGACGTGCCTGTGACCATCTACTATGCCTTCAAACAGAGTGAGACGGAAACAGTTAATGAGGTGGAGAGCACTGCCTCGACCGGCTGGGAAACCATGCTCTCCGCGATAATACGAGCCGGTTTCTCCATCACTGGCACCTGGCCGATAAAAACCGAAAGCTCTGGCCGAGCCATTGCTCAAGGCTCGAATGCGCTCGCTTCCTCCATCGTCCTGGTTTGCCGCAAGCGTTCCGAAATCGCCCCCATGTCCACGCGGCGCGAATTCGTAAACACGCTCAAGCGCGAGCTCAAACCCGCGCTCGACAAGCTGCAGACCAGCAACATTGCTCCCGTCGACATGGCACAGTCGGCCATTGGGCCCGGCATCGGCGTCTATTCTAGGTTCTCCAAGGTCTTGGAAGCCGACGGCACAGAGATGACCGTGCGCAGCGCATTGCAGATCATCAACCAGGAGCTCGACTTGTACTTTGCCGACCAGGACAGCGATCTGGACAAAGACAGCCGCTTCTGCGTCGACTTGTTCACCCAGTGCGCGTTCAACAAGATCAAGTTCGGCGAGGCAGACGTCCTCGCCCGTGCCAAGAATACCTCCATCGAGGGCCTGGCGGCAAAGGGCGCGCTGTCTGCCGAGAAGGGCATCGTCCGATTGAAGACACGCGAGGAGCTCTCGAGCAACGTTAACCCCGCGGAGACGTTTATCTGGCTTCTGACCCAGCAGCTCACCCACGCCATGGACGAAGGCGGCGTCGCTGCGTGCGCAGAGATCGTCAAGGACATGATGGGCAGCAACGTCGAGCGCGCCAAGGCGCTGGCATACCGCCTGTTCACCATCGCGGACAAGAAGGGCTGGAGCGCCGAGGCCTTCGCCTACAACTCCCTGGTGGTTGCCTGGCCAGAGATCCAGGACAAGGCCGCGCAGCTCGCCTCTGCCGCACCCGTCCAAGACAGCCTCTTCGACTAAACGATCTGATTGGAGACCGACTATGGGATCGACCGACAACCTCAGGCTGGTAACCGAGGGCTTCAACAAGCTCTTGGAGGCGCTTTCCACCTACGTCGCCATGGAGCTCATCAGGACCTACGGAGACGACAGGTGGTGGAAAGACGGAGTCCTCGACAAGCTCTTCGAGGACCAGCGCAGAAACCTCCCCCTGTCCGGCTCCTACGAGGAGCTGGTCGATTCCCTGGACGTCGCCGCATGCCTGCTCATCATGGACGTGCAATGGCGCGAGGTGTTCCGCAAGAAGCTCCCGCAGGATTGCCGCAACTACATCATGGAGCTCAAGGGCACGCGCAACAGCTGGGCGCACGTAGGCCCCCAGGGCTTCAGCGATTCTGACACCGCGCGCGCCCTGGACACTATGAGCAGGCTCTGCGAGCAGGTGGACCCGGAGATCGCCGCAGAGATCAACGTCCTCCTTAGAACGGCGCGCTACGGCAACGCCGAGGGCTCGATGGCCAACACCACCAACGCGGCCCCCGCCCCCGCCAAGCCTAAGGGCGCGATGCCGGAGACCAGGGCCGTGCGAGGGCTGCCCAGCTGGCGAGACGTCATGGAGCCCCACATGGACGTGGCGGAGGGCCGCTACAAGAACGCCGAGTTCGCCGCCGACCTCGCCCAGGTGGCGCGTGGCAAGGGCGAGCTCGAGTACCGCGACCCGGTGGAGTTCTTCAACCGCACCTTCGTCACAGAGGGCATGAAGGGCCTCCTGGTCCAGTCCCTCCGCAGGGTGTGCGGCCTGGACGGCGAGCCCGTCATCCAGCTGAAGACGGCCTTCGGCGGCGGCAAGACCCACAGCATGCTGGCCCTCTACCACATGATGCGCAGCCGCAGGCGCGTCGACCAGATCAAGAACCTCCAGCCCGTGCTGGAGGCGGCCGGTGTGGGCGAGATCCCCGAGGTCCACGTCGCTGTCCTCGTGGGAACGGCCCTGAACCCCGCCAAGGCAAAGGTCCCGGCCACCATGCCGGGCATAAAGGTGAACACGCTCTGGGGCGAGATGGCCTTCCAGCTTGCGGAGTCCGTCGGCGACCCGAGCATCTACGAGCACGTCAAGGACGCCGACAAGAGGGGCGTGTCCCCCGGATCCGAGGCGCTGGCGAGCATGTTCGACGCATGCGGCTGCTGCCTCGTCCTCATGGACGAGCTGGTGGCCTACGCAAAGAAGCTCTACGGCCAGGACAAGCTGCCCGCCGGCACCCTGGACAACTTCATCACCTTCATCCAGGAGCTCACCGAGGCGGCCCGCGCCTCCAAGAGCAGCCTGGTCGTCGCCTCCATCCCCGAGTCCGACAACGAGATCGGCGGCGAGGCGGGCCAGCGCGCTCTCGAGCAGATCGAGCACACCTTCGGCCGCATGGAGGCCATCTGGAAGCCCGTCGGAGCCAGCGAGGGCTTCGAGGTCGTCCGCCGCAGGCTCTTCCTCAACTGCAAGGACGAGGCCGCCCGCGAGGACGTGTGCAGCGCATTCAGCCGCATGTACAACGAGAACGCCAGCGACTTCCCCGTGGAGTCCCGCGAGCTGGAGTACAAGGAGCGCATGATCTCGTGCTACCCCATCCACCCTGAGGTCTTCGACAGGCTCTACGAGGACTGGGCCACGCTCGAGCGCTTCCAGCGAACCCGCGGTGTGCTGCGCTTGATGGCATCGGTCA
>JAQXQN010000003.1 GCA_029101185.1 Eggerthellales bacterium
TGGGATGTTGTCGTCAAGCACCGCGGTCATGAACACATCGTCCATCATGGTATATTCACTGATGCGTCGGGTAACGGTTTCCACGAAGGTCTTCCGATCCTCCTGAAGGGTGGTGAGACCTTCGAGGTGAGAACTTTGGGAACCTTGAACGTTTGTCGTGCCTGGGGAAATTCGTGCGGTTGAAGAGCTGGCGTTGATTGTTCGCATAGTGCAATCCTCCGTTCGAGGGAATAGGGTGCTAAGCACCATGGTGGTGTTTATCGGTGGTCGGAATGGATTGCTGTCCCTGGGGGCCGTGATAATCGATGCCAGGTTAGGAGGGGCCAAACCTTTGGTTTCCGCTCCAACTGTGTACGTGAGCAGTATATCAAAAAAGAAGAACAAATGTTTGGAAAATGTGGTATAGTTTTCAAAAAGACGGAAACGCAACTGGCGGTTGACAGATTGCAAAGGCCGTTTGGTGGTCGTGCAACCTGTCGGTAAGTACTATGGATTTGCCACGCGGGCAGTGATTGTTGGATCTCAGAAGTAAAAAAGGAGTCGGCATGATCCTCGCAGATAAAATCATTGAAGAGCGTAAGCGCTGTGGCTGGTCTCAGGAGGAGTTGGCGGCAAAGCTTTCCGTCTCACGTCAGTCTGTTTCCAAATGGGAGAGCGCGCAGTCCGTACCCGACCTTCAGCGTGTCATCCAGTTGGCTGATCTGTTTGAGGTCAGCACTGACTATCTGCTCAAAGACGAGATTGAGCAGCGGCCTCTCATGTCCGCGTCGGGCGTGCTGAACGGCGTAACGGGCGCTGCCGCGTTAGGGGTGGATCCTGGCTCCGAAGTCGCCGATTCGTTCTTTGAAGAAAACCCATCTTCGGTGGCATACGCGGTTCCCGTGGGGTCTGCCAAAGCGTGCAATCCCCATGCTTCTCTTCGGAAGGTGACCATGGAGGAAGCAAATGAGTTTCTTGATCTTAAGCTGATTGAGTCCCGTCGGGTCAGCCTTGCAACTGCTTTGTGCATCTTGAGCCCTGCGGTTTTGATCGCGCTTTCGGGCGTGGCGGCGGACGCTTCGTCACTTCAGAACCAAGGTTCTTCCATGGGGGCTGCTGGGTCTGCGCTTTTCGCTATTCCTGAAGGCATCGCGGCCGCTATTGGCCTTCTGGTGCTTCTGACGTGTGTGGCCGTTGCTGTGTTCATGTTCATCCGGAGTGGAGAGAGCCTACGGGAGTATAGGTTCCTGTCGGAGGAGTCGTTTGAGACGGCCTACGGGGTTACTGGCATGGTTAAAGAGCGCAGTCGGGAGTTTGCGTCTACGTATTCAACCTGCCTGTCCGTTGGCGTAGTGATGTGCATCCTCTCGGCGGTTCCTTTGGTGGTGGTGAGCTGCCTTGGGGCCCGTGCCTACCTTGTGTGCCTGATGGTCTCCCTGCTGTTGATTGTTGTTGCCATTGGCGTGTACCTAATCGTGCGGGTTGGAACGGTGCATAGCAGTTACAATGCGCTGCTTCAGGAGGGGGATTATTCCCCAGCTGAGAAGCGGGATTCTAAGCGTCTTGCTCCCTTTGCTACTATCTTTTGGCTGTTGGCGGTGGCACTGTACCTTGGATGGAGCTTTGCTACCGATGATTGGGATTTCACCTGGATCGTATGGCCGATTGCAGGAGTTCTCTATGGTGTGGTGGTGTGCATCGCGAAGCTGGTGTTTCATTCTAAGTAGTCTCGAGTGGCGCCCTCGAAGCAGCGCTTGAACGGGACATGCCCAGAATGTGAAGTTGGTTGCCATGTTGGTGCGCTACCATGCTTGAGGCTTATGGTCGGCTGCGGCGGTTGTCGCAGCCGCTTTTTGGAAGGGGGCCTTTTGGTGGAGCGGCGTACGGTTAAACATAACCCTAGTCATGATGGCGAAGCGTCCCGGGTGGTGCAGGCGCGGTGGCTTGTCATGTTTGTTGCTGCGGTGGTGATCTGGGGATCGGTGGGGCTGTTTGTCCGGGCCATTTCTTTGCCTTCGGGATGCATTGCGCTGGCGCGAGGTGTTATCGGTGTGGCGTTTTTGTCCCTTGTGTTTGGGCTTAGGTTCTGGTGGATCAGAAGGCGAGGAGGCGACCATGGCTGCATTGGCTGCGATGGCGGCCCTGGATCAAACGATGGCGGCCCTGGCCCCAACGGTGGTGGGCAGGAGCAAGATAGCCCTGTGGCCACGAGGGCGGCTTTCGGCAAGCAGAGTACAATAGCCCCTGGTGAACTGGGGATTATGATTGTCACGGGAATTGCGATTGGCATCAACTGGGTGCTGTTGTTTGAGTCGTATCGGCATACTACGGTTGCGGTGGCCACCCTGTGCTACTACTTTGCACCAATTCTGGTGATCCTTGCGTCTCCGTTTGTGCTTAAGGAGAGGCTTGCTCCGTTTAAGGTGGTTTGCGTGCTGGTGGCCCTTGTGGGCGTGATTTTGGTTTCCGGCGTGGTTGATTTCGGTGCGGCGGGCGCGGGAGGCGCGGCTGCGGCGGGAGGCGCGGCAGGCGCAGGCGTATTTGCTGGCAGCGGAGCGCTGGGCGTAGGATTTGGCCTGGGAGCTGCGGTGTTTTACGCCGCCAATATGCTTATGAATAAGATGACCCCACATTCGGATGCCTTGGCAAAGACCATTGTCCAATTGGGGTCCGCTGCACTTACCATGATTCCCTACTTGCTAATTACCAATGGATTTGCGGGGCTGGACGTTTCGACAGGAGACATTGCTCCACTTCTGATATTGGGTGTGGTTCATACCGGGGTTGCGTACCTGTTGTATTTTGCGGCAATTCGCGCGCTTCCCGCCCAGACCATCGCAGTGCTCAGCTACCTGGACCCCGCAACTGCCATCGTGCTGTCCGCGGTGTTTCTGGCTGAGCCGTTAACGGCTGCGGGTATGATTGGTGCCGTGCTCATTTTGGGATCGGCCATGGCGTGCGAGTTGAAGAAGTGATCGCGGCTGGCAGACACTCATAAAACACCAGGTCAATCGGGTTTCAACGGGGATTCTCCCTATATTCTCCCAGGGGGAGAGCGGGAATTTGGCAGTTTCGTGCAAGAATGCTCTCCAGATAATCCATGCCAGGCAGGACAAAAATCAGGAAAGCAACGGATGCCATACGGCTGATTTCAAAGGAGGCCATCATGATTAACCAGAGTGCTATTGGAGCGTTTATTGCGGAGCGTCGTCGGGAGCAGAATCTGACCCAGGAGCAGCTGGCGGAGAAGATTGGGGTGTCAAACAAGACTGTCTCGAAGTGGGAGTGCGGGAAAAGTCTGCCTGACTACAGCACCATTCAGCCCCTCTGCGAGCAGTTGGGCGTGAGCATCAATGAGCTTATGAATGCGGAGCTTCGGGAGGAGCATAGCATTAGGGTGTGTAGCGAGCAGGAGGCTCTTGAAGACATGCGCAAGGCGCGGAAGCAGGAGCAGGCGCGCACGTCTATGATCGCCTTGATCTTCCTGTTTGCGTCGTGCGCGCTATGCCTACTGGTTTCAAACCTGGTGGGCGGATCCGACGTGACGGACTTTATCTCCGGCGTGCTGACCGGAGTGGGTTCTGGGGGCCTGGTGATTGGGGTGGTGTGCGCTCTGCTGGTGGTCGTCAGGGATGCGGTCCAAAGATAGGCCCAGGGCATCTATGGGTTGATTGATTACACGCTATGAGGATAGACGCATTATGATAACGCCCGCCCCGAATCTGGGGCGGGCGTTATTTGTGGATGCTGACCGATTTTATGAATGGTAGCCTAGTAACCCAAATACATGATGCTGCCGGCCAGCACAAGGGAAATCACGACTACAAGCACGATGCTTAGGGGAATCGCGATACAGAACACGATGTGGGATATGCCCTTTACGCCCCTGGTCAAGTTATGGTTCCACAGGCACCCGAAGATGATTCCGCCCAAAAACAGGTTTAGGAAAGAAATCAACCGAGGATCCTTTCCGGAAAACCCACCTGGGTTAAAGAACTTGGGGTAGCAGGCCAGCGCATACGCTATACCTCCAACCACGTATACAAGAGATAGGATGGGCAGCGCTCCAATAATGGCGCCAAAAATCCAGGTTGCAACCACGCCAAGAATGGAAAAGACAGTGTCCGTCTTCCACCCGGGCACGCCGGTGGACCCACCAGCAAACGGAGTGGCTTGCTGCCCGTAGGGAGCTGAAGCTTGTCCGTAGGGCGCTGAAGTCTGCCCATAGGGAGCGTACGCGGGGGTTTGCTTGGGAGCCTGAGCTGCCGGCGTGCCGCAATTCGAGCAGAATGCGGAGCCGTCTGCAAGGACGCTGCCGCAGTTGGTGCAGAAACGGGACATGAAGTTCCTTTCGGTTGGAGGAGAAAAGGAGCCGGGACGCTTCGCCAGACGCATTACGGACGGCGAAGCGTCCAAAATCGGCGAAGCGCCCCATAACGGTGAAGCGTCCAAAACTGCAGGTCAGAGCCTGTGGATCAGATTGGCTTAGTAGTTCTCGGCCAGGATCTCAAAGTAGGCCTTGGGATGTGCGCACACGGGACACATCTCGGGGGCTTGCTCGCCCACCACGATGTGGCCGCAGTTACGGCACTCCCACACCTTCACGCTGCTCTTGGCAAAGACCTCCTGGGCCTCCACATTGTGCAGTAGGGCGCGATACCGCTCCTCATGCCGCTTCTCGATAGCGGCTACGCCGCGGAACTTCGCAGCCAGCTCGGGGAAGCCCTCCTCATCAGCGGTCTTGGCAAATCCATCGTACATGTCGGTCCACTCGTAGTTCTCACCCTCTGCGGCGGCGGTCAGGTTCTCGGCGGTGGTGCCGATGCCCTCCAGTTCCTTGAACCAGAGCTTTGCATGCTCCTTCTCGTTCAGGGCCGTCTTGGCAAACAGGGCCGCGATTTGCTCAAAGCCTTCCTTCTTGGCCTTGGATGCGAAGTAATCATACTTGTTGCGAGCCTGGGATTCGCCCGCGAAGGCTTCCCACAGATTCTTCTCAGTCTGGGTTCCGGCGTATTTGTTTGCCATGGTGATTCCTTTCTGCGAATGCTCGGCGAAACGCCGTCGGGCAAGTCTGACGTGATTCCGAGCGTGGCTGGCGCGGTTTTTTGCGCACACACAGGGTACAACCAAACCCTTAAATTTTTGCGACAGGTTCGCAAAAACAAAATAAAACTAATGTTCGATATGGGCGTTGGAGTATGGCGTGGCCGCTGGATTTTGGTATTGGCTCTGGAGCTTGGCATGGGTGCCGAATGCGGTCCATTGCTGGAACGGGTACAATGCGTCCTTGACAAAAACGCAACGCGATCGCGAGAGCCAACTCGTGAGAATTAACTCGCGAGAGCCAACCGAGGGAAATCAACCAGGAGGACCTATGCAATACACCACTTTCCGCGGCGAGAACATCTCCCAGTTTGCCATGGGCTGCATGCGCTTGCCTGTGATTGACGGAGATGATAGCGCCATTGACCAGCAGGCCGCCGCAGAGATGGTGGCCGCCGCCATGGCTGCAGGCTGCAACTATTACGACACCGCCTGGGGATACCACGGTGGTAATTCTGAGCCCGTCATGGGCAAGATTCTTTCCGCCTATCCTCGGGACAGCTACAACCTGGCCAGCAAATTCCCGGGGTATGACCCCAAAAACTGGGACAAGGTGGCAGAGATCTTTGCCACCCAGCTTACGCGCTGCGGGGTGGAGTACTTTGACTACTATCTGGTGCACAACGTGTGCGAGCAAAACATTGACGCGTATCTGGATGACGAAACGTACGGCATCGTGCCATACCTGCTCGCGCAGAAGGAGGCTGGTCGTATTCGCCATTTGGGTTTTTCCGCCCATGCCACGGTGGAGACCCTAGAGCGGTTTCTGGCCAAGTACGGATCGGACATGGAGTTTGCCCAGCTGCAGCTCAACTACATTGACTACGAGTTCCAAAATGACCAAGCCAAGATGGACCTGTGCACCCGTTATGGTCTGCCCATCTGGGTCATGGAGCCCATGCGGGGTGGATCCTTGGCCAAGGCCACTCCAGAAGAGGAAGCCCTGCTTAAGGCATGCAGGCCGGACGAGTCTGTGGCTGCCTGGGCGCTTAGGTTCCTGCAGTCCATCCCTGAGGTGGCAACCGTACTCTGCGGCAGCTCCAGCCTTGAGCAACTCCAGGAGAACCTGGCCATCCTGTCCGACCCCAAGCCTCTCAGCAATGCTGAGCGTGAGGTCCTTGACGGGATTGTCCGCCAGCGCATGGCGGGCAAGATTGCCCCCTGCACGGCCTGTAAGTACTGCCTTGACCACTGCCCCTTGGGCATCAACATCCCCTTCATGATGGAGCTCTACAACGAGCACAAGTTCACCGGCGGCGGCTTTATTGCCCCCATGGCAATTGACGCCACCCCCGAGGGCCAGCGCCCCGGGGATTGCATCGGCTGCGGCGCCTGCGCAACCGTGTGCCCCCAGAGCATTGACATCCCGGGCACCCTGGCGGAGTTTGCCGCGTTGCTAGAAAAATAATATAGTCCATCCCTCATCCGACCGACCAACCAACCAACAGACGCGTCGCATCTGCGGCGCGTCTTGCCTAAGGGGGCGAAGCGTCCATGGCCGCACCATTCGTTTCCACGAGTAAAAGAACCCTGCATTACTACTGGCAGGTCACCCGCAACCACCTGGGGCTTTTTATCGGTGTGCAGCTGTCCACCTTCCTGTACGTGGCGCTGCTCTCGTATGGCAACCCCTATGTGATGAGCCTTATCGTGGACAGAATCAGCGCCGCTCCTGTCCCTGCTGACCAGGTATTGGGCGTGTTTGCGCCCTATATTGCCGCGCTTATCCTCATCAACGTCCTAGGCCAGACCGCCTCAAAGATGCAGGACTACACCCTCTATCGGCTGGAGATTGCAGCGGCATATGACCTGTCCACCATGTGTTTTGACGCCCTATGCAACCAGTCCATGTCCTTCCACTCCAACCGGTTTGGCGGAACCCTGGTAAGCCAGGTGAGCAAGTTCACTTCGGCATACAACCTGATGGTGGAAAACATCAACTTCCCCTTCATGCCCGTGTTCTGCTCGGTGCTGTTTACCTGCCTGATTCTGGCTCCTCGGGTGCCCCTGTACGTGTGCATCCTCATGGTGCTGCTGGTGGTCTACGCCGGGGTGTCCTACTACATGTACAAGCGGATTCTCTCCCTGAACGAACAGGCCGCCGGGGCTCAGAATGCCCTTTCTGGCGAACTGTCCGACTCCGTCTCAAACATCCTGGCCGTGAAGACCTACGGTCGGGAGGACTACGAGCGGGGGTTATTTGACCGGGCCAACCGGGAGGTGGTGGCACGGGACTCAAAGCGGATGTGGTCGTCGTTGACCAGGGGAATCATTACCGCCATCATCACGGTGGTAATAATGAGCGTGGTTGCGGTGTTCATTGCCGGCGGCAACGCATGGTTTGGCATCACTCCTGGCACTCTGGTAATCATGTTCACCTACACCTACACCATCACCAATCAGTTCAATTTCATCAACAACGGCCTGCAGCGCTTCAACCGTGCCTTTGGCGACGCCAGCGGCATGACCATGGTGCTTGACGAGCCTCGGCTGGTGGCGGATGTGCCAGACGCGCCGGATCTGATGGTGAGCCAAGGCGCCATAGACTTTGAGGACATCAGCTTTTGGTATACGGACGGAAACGCCAAGACCCAGGTCTTTGACGGCTTTGAGTTGCACATCCCCGCAGGCCAGCGCGTGGGTTTGGTGGGGATGTCCGGGGCTGGCAAGACAACCTTGACCAAACTGCTGCTCCGTTTAAGCGACATCCAGCAAGGGCGCATCCTGGTGGACGGGCAGAACGTGGCCGAGACCACCCAGCAGTCCCTGCGTCGCCAGATCGCCTACGTACCTCAGGAGGCGCTGCTGTTCCATCGCTCCATTGCGGAGAACATTGCCTATGGCCGTCCCGA
>JAQXQN010000004.1 GCA_029101185.1 Eggerthellales bacterium
GCACGTTCCCTGACTAGTATTCGCCGCCAAGGTGCTGCATTGCACGTCCGAAAACTCCATCAACAGGCTCAATTGCACGTTTCTCCCTTACAGCTGACACCAGACATGCGAATTGCACGCCTTCATGGATTCCCCCGTCCGACGCTTCAACGCAACCCAAATACCCCAATACTCCAAACCCCCCGATTTAACTGGGAAAACAGCATCCTCTGCCAATGGGTTTGGGATCTAGGCTCCTCTTGATGGCCACAAGGTCATGGCGAAGCGTCCTCGGCGGAAAACGCACTGGCTTACGCAACGTGCAATTCACGCGCGTTTTGGCATTCAAGAACGAAAAACATGCAATCCAGCACTCAAATGACACACGTCCTCCCACAAGCATGCAATCCTGGCACCAGCACCTCCGATCATGAATCAAAAAAGGCGACCATACGGTCGCCAAAATAGTCAAATCATTCTGTTATGCCCGAGCGCACAGTGTTCACCACCGGCACTCGCCATCAGAGCTCACCGACAGCGCATCCCTCAGCACGCTGTCGCAGCCCATTGCCGCACCCGCTCCGAAGCTAATACACGTTATGGACCGCCTCTGCGAATCCTTTCAAGTCCTTAATCTGCATCCTTGTCCCATCATCAAGTATCACATGCCCAGAGAAAGTTCCGAACACCTGATGCTGATCAGTTAAAACCAACTTCACGTCAGTCAGGTCGCACCTATCAACCAATGGAACAAACCGCAGGTCAAGACGGGACTCATCATCGGTGAAATGCCACGGCTTCATGAAGTCGTACCGTTGCGAAAGCCGTTTTGCCGAAGCGTCCGCGCCCGCCACCTCTGGGATGCCAAAGTCCACGCGACCCAACTTATGAGCGCACCCGTCAACAAACACCATGTTCTCAGATGCGGCCGACGTGTCGCCGAACCCGTAACCCAAGTTAAACCCAAAGCGGCACGGTCTGCCATCGCGCTCCTGCCAACCCTGGGCGGCAGACCAGTACCAGGTGTTATCCCTGGTCCATACACCTCTTCCCCAGTCAAGCAGCCCAAAGGAATCCTCCGGCAAGAACCTGTGTATCATAACCCTCTCGCCAGTGCCAGGTTCATCAACCGACCTCGAACCAGCGTCCGCCTGCCCAGCCCGATCGTCAACCAACTGGGCATCCGCTTCATGAATGGCCCACGCCGCCCGCTCAACAGCGCGTCGAGCCTCGGCTTCCGGACCCTTTGCCATAACGCCTTGCGCCCGCATGCCGATAATCTTGCGATTATAATAAAACGCCTGTTCATCTTGGGTCCAAGGAGTCGCAATCACCATTGAGTCCTGCGGCGGCTGATCAAGCCAAATCCGCGCCACAAGGCAATCATCGCCCTCAAACCGCCGAAACACCGCCTCAATTTGACGGCAATTCTTCCTGTCGAAGCGCCCTGGGCTGTCAGGCAAACCAGATGTTAGATCTATGCTGGCACCACCGGCTAAACGAGTCCTTCCACCTTCAACGGCCTCCTCAACCTCGGCGACCTCGGCGGGCTCACCAGAATTCGGGCTCGCCTGCGCCCCGACAGAAAACCTCATGCTGACCCGCTTTGTTTCATGGAAAGAGATGCCTTGGTCAGAGCTGGAAGGCATGCCGAATTTGCCCATTGGAAACGCAGTGAGCTCCGTGGTTGTAACGTATGCTCCCGTTTCGAGGTCAAGCAAGCTTGCGGAAAGCATGCCAAGGTAGGACATGTCGTTCAAGGTGAGCGCCAAGGCGTATTTGCCGTCATTCACCAGGTAATAGTCCCATTCCTTAATGCGGTGCTTTGCAGCAGTGATTGCATCTCGGTCATAAGCCCACAAAGGAGAAAGCGCGTATCCTGGTTTAGCCAGACGGCCTTGAGAATCAAGCAGCGGCATTGGCTCGGAGACAAGGGTTTCACCACGAGAATTCAACGGGGACATGGGCACCTCCTGATGGCTCAAAACCTATTGGAGCAATTGTACTCTCCCCTGACTCAATGAAGTCACAGCATCGGCACCGCAATCATCGTCTACTACACAGTCTCTCCCGCTATTCCCCTGCTGCTATTTCCTGCGTGGCTCGTATTGCGCCATCACCTGCTTGGCACGTTGCGTCATCAACTCTTCCCATTGAGGTAGCGCCACATCCATGATCTCCCGAAGTTCAGTCAACTGTTCCTCGGACACGCTCTCAGGGCCGGGCTCAATCAAGGCATACACTCGCTTTCGACATGCCTTGAATTCCTGCTTCTCCTTCCATGTCAATTTGCGCTTCGAGACCGCCCACAGATCGCCAGACAACTCGTTTACCTTGTCCCTGACGCTTGACATGAAGTCAAATCTTTCCTTTATCAGGGCGTCCTTTTCCTGGGCATCCTGCGCTGCCCGAGAAATTTCCGTCAGCACCTGCTTGGTTACCACCTGAGTGTCAAAGAGCACCTTGGGCTTGCCGCCGTTAGCCTTCTCCAAGTTTCGGGCACCCACACGCATCCTGCCATTTCCAGACACCTCCACATCAAGCTGGAACTGGGCCTTGCCCGCCATGCGAAAGCCCCCTTCGTCAAAACGGATCACACACAAGTCGTGGTTCGCCGAAGCAAGCACCCGCTCTCCAAGCACCAGATGCAGATACGTACTCATTTCAAATGACCCTGCGCTGGTAAATACCTGAGAAAACGAGGCTGGCAGCCTGGTTCCTGCTGGAATCAGCGTAAACACCGTATCGTCCGGCCCTTCGATGCTAAGCGTACACGGCATCTTGCGCGGATTCCCCTCGATGGTAAACTCCGCAAACCCCACCGTCTCATGAGCACGCAACTTTGCCATTGCCTCAACCTTTCTGCTTTCCTGCTAGTCTCAGTTGCCAGCACCGTACCAGCCCCAAGGGCCTATTCCATCGTCTACTGTCGTCTATCAGCAGCCTGCTGCGATAAGCCAAACCACAACAACCGCCCCCGTTTTACGCCCAAAGGCATAATCACAAAACACACCACATACAACAAAGCCGGCATCAAAAACAGCCCAAGATACCCGCCGGTCAGGTCATATATCACCGCATAGAGGAAATTCCCCAGCCCAGCAAATACAAAAACCACCGTGGTAATTCGCGCGTAAATTGGATCAAAATCCCGAGTCCCAAAGGCCTCTCTCACCGAAAGCGGCCCAAGCACGGTCATTGTGGAATACCCCAGACCAAATATCGCAGCACCCACAAGAAACACCGCCACATTGCCCCCGCACAGGCCCATCATCAAAGGCCCAATCACGCCGGTCGCACACGCCACCCTGATGGTGCGCTCCGTCCCGAATCTATCCGCAGCTCCACCAAGACACAGCTTACTAATCACCGCGGATATACTCAAAACCGACACCCCCATAGCCCCTGCCCAGGCACCAAGAGACGTCTCGGCTCCAAAACTGACCAGCTGCTGGCCCAACGGCGTGCACATGGTCAAAATCGAGATGCTCATCAACAGCAGCACGAAGGCAGAAGACCTGATGGCAACCTTTGCAGGCACTCCGTGTTCCCATGGCGAAGCGTCCTTGGCCCCTCCGCCTCCGGACCCGTCACAATCATCCTGGAACCCGCCGCCGCAAGACCTGCTGCACGCCGCCTGAGCGTCCCCAACGTCCGAAGCGCACGCCGCCCAAGAATCTCCGTTATGAAAACCTCGGCGGCCCTTTTGGGCATCGGCAGGCGCAGGTTCTTCTCCATAGGGCAAAAGCCCCAGTTCAGCAGGGTTTTTTCGTACAAACGCCACCGTCAAAACAAGTGCTACGAGCGTTACCACAACACCAAGGATAACGCGAGTAGGCCTCCATCCCATAGACTCCACCATGGCCGTAAGAACAGGATTGGCCAAAGCGCCAAACACAGATATGCCTGCAGAGGCAAGACCCACTGCAAGCCCCACCCGTTTCTTGAACCAGGCGTTTACCAAACTCGGAACCGCAAGATAGAGAACAAAGGCCGCCAAGACGCCCCATGCAACTCCGTAAAGGATCCAAACACACAGCTGATTGATGAACGCCGGCAACACAAAGGTTACCCCATGGAGTACCAACACTCCCGAAAGCACCCATCGAGGATCCCAGGCATTAAAAATCCGCGCAGCGGGAACGGCCAATACTGCACTGACCAGGGGCTGGATATACGTGTAACTCATGGTCAGTGTACGAGACCACCCAGTCTCTTCCATAACCGGCACTACAAACACACCAAGGGTGGTTGCCACCGCACCATAAATCAGCGAATAGAAACCGAAGCACGCCACCAGGATCAGCCACGCATGATGAACCCTCGCCACAACAGCCCTCTTCCAACAAAGCCCGTCAAGGAGCCTTGCACAACCACCGACAACATCCCTTCCTCTTCTGTAGCAAAAAGCGTGCCGTCACTGTTGCCTTCTCAACCCGATTGTTATCGTACCTTGCTTGACTGCCCAACTGTTTGACTGCCCAGCATAGTTGCACCTGTGCATACTCGGTCGCACACGCGACCTATCAACCAATCGCAGACTCACCTAACCAACTTAGTCATCAACCTCCACCACCAGACGGACCTTGAGGTGATAGTACTCGAGCCTCTTATACAGAGTGGTCCGAGAAATCCCCATCAGTTGGGCCACCTTTGACAGGTTCCCGCCGTTTTCCAAAAGCAACTTGGATATCCGATGACGTTCCTCGATTTCTGCTGGCGAAAGGTCCAGTCGATCGGAGCAGGACCCCTTTCGGACATTTGTCCCCTGAGACAGTTCACGAACCTCTCCTATAGGCCCATACCCAGCAGGAGCGCCGTAAGCAGGCGGGGTACCAAACCCAGAAGGGGCGCCAAAGCCGGAAGGCTCTCCCGCAAAAGCAGGACCAACTCCCGTCGGCCGCCCGAACGCCTCACGAGAGTCAGACCCGCTCCCCACCCGAGTGGATCCTTTATCCGCCCCATATCCCGCTGATGCCCCGTAGGAACCAGACCAAGACATCTCGGAGGATAGAGGCGAGGCGGGCACAAAACTCTTCTGGGACACGGCAGAATTCACCACATGCACAGGCAGATGGGCCATGGACACCTTTGACCCCGTACCCGCCATAATCAGGCACCGCTCCACAGCGTTGAGCAGTTCACGTACGTTTCCAGGCCAGGTGTATTGCTTGAGTGCCTCCTCAACCTCCTTTGACAGAGGAGAGTAGTCCAGTCTCAAAGACTCGCTCAGCCGCCGGTTGAAATGCTCCGCCAGCCGCGGGATGTCATCCACCCTATTGCGCAACGGAGGCAGGGTGATTTCAATGGAGCTGAGCCTATAGTACAGGTCGGACCTGAATTCCCGGCTCTCAATCATATGGGCCACATCCTGGTTGGTTGCCGCAAGGAACCGTACGTCAAGCGGGCGGGTCTCAGTAGAGCCAAGCCTCACCACACCCCGTTCTTGAATCACCCGCAGCAAGCCCACCTGCAAATCAAGGGGCATCTCGCCAATCTCATCAAGCAAGACCGTACCATGGTTGGCCGCCTCAATCTTACCAACAGCCCCCTCTTCTTTAGCTCCAGTAAAGGCCCCCGGCTCATACCCAAACAACTCGGCGGCAAACAAATCCCGAGGTATTGCGCCACAGTTTATTGCGACAAAGGGTCCTGGTCGACCGCTTCTGCGGTGAATCGCTCGGGCAACCAACTCCTTGCCGGTGCCCGTCTCTCCCAAAATGAAGGCATTGGCGTTGATCCCCGCAATTCGGTCCACAATGGCGTCAACGGCCTTCCACTCGGGGGTCTCCCCGATATAGTCCACTTCACCTGCGTCCTCAAAACGCTTCAGTTTGGTACGTTTAGCAATCTCCTTGTTCTGGGCGGTGGTCTCATGAAACTCTTTTGTGGGCTTCTTAAACACCAGCACCGTAAAAGACATTCCGTTTCTCAGGCGCACCTCAGCACGGTTCGCGCAGAGAAGCTCCTTTATCCCCCGTTTTTTAGGAGCCCTGAAGTTTGCAGGGATGTAATCCCTACCATCCATGGAATCCCCCATCAATGATTTCAGGGGAGTCGTCCGATCGAGATACCCTGCAAGGGACTGCTCACCGTAAGGTAAATCCCCAAAACCGGGCACGTAGGGCTCCATGGCACTATTGGCCAACAAGATGTTTCCACGCTGGTCAAGAAAAACCACAGGATCAGGCATGATATCCACCAAGGGGCGGAAGAACTCCGCGCTGCGTAAATGGGACCACATGCTCCGCCCAATGACA
>JAQXQN010000005.1 GCA_029101185.1 Eggerthellales bacterium
TAGCAAAAGAGGTGAGGCTCCGTGCTGGCAAAATCCACCAGGGCAATACCAAACCCCTTAAAGGGAGGCATGTAGTCCCGATACCGGTTGCAAAACTCCACAAAGAAGTCCCCCACCACAGGATAGAGCTGCTCTTTCACATCCTGCATCCCCTGAAAGAGAGTGAAAATGGGCCTGGTGGAGCACCCCAATTCGTCTGCAAGGCGCCTGGCAGTCAGAGCCTCTTCTCCAGACTCGCGGACGATCTTCAGCGCCGCATCAAGCACTTCCTGTTTCTCAAACTTTGGACGAGGGGGCATCTTCATATCCTTCTTCGTATGTCGAACCGTGCATTTCCGAATCCGGTTCCAACCTGCATCACACGTTATGCAACATACGTTGTACAACATATGTTGCATTGTAGAAACACATTCCTCAGGATGCAAGGGGCACTTTCTCCGTTCCCCTTCCGTTACCCACCACGCCCATTCGCTACAATAGACAGGCTACCCAACCACTGCAGGAGGACCCATGAGCACCCATACCTTCGTCTCCGACCCCCACGGCGAATACCAGACCTTCTCCCGCATCCTGTCCCAGACAACCGGGCACTTACACATGGTGGGAGATGTCTTTGACCGCGGCCCCCGCCCCGATCTGATCATGGACTCCCTTGGTGCCCTTAACCCGGACTCCTTTGACATCCAGTGGGGCAACCACGACATCCTCTGGATGGGCGCCGCCGCAGGTCAGGACGGATGTATTGCCAACGTGGTGCGCATTTGCGCCCGATACGCCAATCTGGATGTACTTGAAGACATCTACGGCATGGACCTTGGGCCCCTGTACGATTTCGCCAGCACGGCCTACCAGTCCGACCCCTGCGCCGGCTTCGGGCTCAAGGGAGGAAAGGACCGTGACCCCCAGACCATCCGCAGCTGCGAGCAGGTCCAAAAGGCCATGGCCATCATCCAGTTCAAAGTTGAGGCCGCGCTGATTACCCAAAACCCCGGATTCGGACTTGATGACCGCAATCTGCTTGGAGCCATTGACCCGGGCACCTTTACGATCACCCTTGACGAAGTGACCTATCCTCTCACCGACACGGTGTTTCCCACGGTGGATTGGCAGGACCCCTACGCCCTCACCCCCGAAGAAGCCCAGGTGGTAGCCTATCTTCACCAGCAGTTCACCCAGTGCGCCCGACTTCAGGAACACATGCGGGTCTTTCTTGACAACGGCAGCCTGTACAAGAAGGAGGGGGACCTGCTGCTCTTCCACGCCTGCGTGCCCCTCAACCCCGACGGCAGCTTGAAGGAAACCGAGCTCTTCGGACAAAGGCTCAAAGGCCGAGCCCTGTTTGACGCGGTGGACGCCTATGTGCGAGACGCCTTCCTCCAAACGGACCCCGCCGCCCGCAAACGCGGCCTTGACCTGGTGTGGTACCTGTGGCTTGGCCCAGGATCCCCCCTGTTTGCCAAGTCCAAGATGGCCACCTTCGAGCTCTACCTTATTGCGGATAAGGCCGCCCGCAAAGAGGTAAAGAACCCCTTCTACACCCTTCTTGACAAGACGGAGGGGCGCTCCGCCCTTGACGAGGTGTTCCAAGATTTCGGCATGGACCCCCAGCGCAGCCGCATCATCTGCGGCCACACTCCGGTAAAGCTCAAGGACGGGGAATCCGCCATCAAGGCCCAAGGCCGGGTCATCATCGTCGACGGCGGCATGTCGGCGGCATACCAGTCCACCACCGGCGCAGGCGGCATGGTGCTCACCATGACCCAGCCCGATTCCACCCCGCAAGCCCCCGGCCAGCCTCAGTCCAGCCTCACCCTAAGCATCCTGGAACCCTCGCAGGACAACGCATCCAAGAACGCCGCAGGGAGCAACGCTAATACCTTCGAGGCCCTGCGCCTGCAACGCACCATCCAGGTGCCTGCACTATAAACCCCAACTTACTGGGCGATAGACACCTTAAAGTCAGGGGTCACCGTCACCCTACCCAGGGCCACCAGCTGTAGGGCGGCAGGATAGAGCCGATGCTCCGTCTCGTGAATCCTGGCCTCCAGGTCATCAACGGTATCTCCCTCGCGGACCTCCACCGGCTCCTGGGCGATGATGGGACCCTTGTCGTATTCTGCGTTGGCGAAGTGAACCGTCACGCCGGTGATCTTCACCCCGGCATCAAAGGCGTCCTGAATGGCATGAGCCCCCTTAAAGGAAGGCAGCAATGCGGGGTGGAGATTGATGATCCTGTTCGGGAAGGCCTCCAGCAACGGGGCGTTGACCATGCGCATGTAGCCTGCCATGGCCACATACTCGCAGCCCGCCTCCTTTAAGGCTTGGGCAATCTGGGCGTCTGCGGCAAGGCGGTCCTTATAGACCTCCTTGTTCAGCACCAGCACGTTAATACCCGCCTGCTGAGCACGGGTGATGCCGTAGGCATCAGGGCGGCTTGACACCACCAGCTCAACCGTAGCATCAAGCTGACCTGCGGCAATGGCGTCAATTATCGCCTGAAGATTGGTTCCTGAACAGCTGATGAGCACGCCAAGTTTTATTGCCATGGGACCTGCCCTCCGTTCTGGGTAAAAAACGCGGCCCGAGGCTTGTGCACCTCAGGCCGCCTTGCATACTACGAATTCAGGCTATGCGTAGACCACTTCGCCCTTACCAGCGACAATCTTGCCCACCACGGACACCTGCTCGCCTGCGGCAGTCAGGATTTCTGCCACCTGATCTGCCTTCTTTGCATCCACAATCACGCACATGCCCACGCCCATGTTGAAGGTCTTCAGCGCCTCGGCCTGGCTCAGGCCTGCAGCCTCAATGGCACGAGCCACGATGCCGGGAATCTCCCAGCTGCCCAAGGTGACCTGGGCATCCAGGTTATCGGGCAGAGCGCGGTTCAGGTTCTCGGTAATGCCGCCGCCGGTGATGTGGGCAACGGCATGGACCCCGCCCTCAACATCCTTGATAGCCTTGAGCACCGGCTTGACGTAGATGCGGGTGGGGACCAGCATGGCCTCGGGAACGGTGAGCCCGCCCAGGTCATCACAGGGGGTGGAGAGCTCCTCAGGCAGCTGGCAGGGGTACACCTTGTCCGCGTACTCCCCAAGCAGCACCCGACGGGCCAGGGAGTATCCGTTGGAATGCAGGCCGGAAGATGCCATGCCCAGCACCACGTCACCTTCCTTGACCAGGTCAGGACCGATCATCAAAGGACGGTCCACCACGCCCACGCAAAAGCCAGACAGGTCGTAATCGTCCGGGTCCATAACGCCGGGATGCTCGGCCATTTCCCCGCCCACCAGGGCGCAGCCGGCCTGACGGCAGCCGTCGGCAATGCCGCCTACCACATCGGCCACATGCTCCTTACGCAGCTTGCCAATAGCAATGTAGTCCAGGAAGAACAGGGGCTCCGCGCCACAGGCAAGGATGTCGTTGACGCACATGGCAACCAAATCCACGCCAACGGTATCATGCTTGCCAATCAGCTGGGCAACCCGCAACTTGGTGCCCACGCCATCGGTACCGGAGATGAGGACAGGCTCTTCCATCCCCTTAAGGGCTGCGGCGCTGAACAATCCGCCAAAGCCTCCGATATCCCCAATAACCTCGGGACGATAGGTGGAATGAACGGCGTCCTTGATGGCGTCTACCGCCCGGGCACCCTCCACAATGTCAACTCCAGCCTGGGCATAGGTGACTTGTTCAGCCATGCTGTCTCCTTTTGCTACTCCGTTTGGCGCTCCCGTGGCAGAAACGCGGTTTTAGTCAGTGATTCTGGCAATTTTACAGGATACTCGCCAGTGAAACACGCCTCACAGTAGGAATTGTGGTCAGCCGAGACCGCTTCGCGCAAACCCTCCAAACTAATGAAGGCCAAGGAGTCGCACCCAATAAAGTCACACATCTCCTGGTTGGACATATTCGCCGCAAGCAATTGATCTTGAGTGGCGGTGTCGATGCCATAGAAACAGGGCCACATGGTTTCCGGGGATACGATGCGCAGATGCACCTCGGTAGCCCCCGCGCTGCGCAGCATCTCCACCAGCTTCTTAGAGGTGTTGCCTCGGACAATAGAATCATCAATCACCACCAGACGCTTTCCGGAGATCACGGAGGGCAGCGGGTTAAGCTTGATGCGGATGCCGTTTTGCCGCATCTCCTGAGTGGGTTGGATGAAGGTGCGGGCGACGTAACGGTTTTTCACAATGCCGTCGGTAAACTGGATACCGCTCTCCTCCGAAAAGCCCAGTGCGCCAGGCACACCCGAGTCTGGCACCCCGAGCACCAGGTCCGCCTCAACCGGCGCCTCCCTGGCAAGAATGCGGCCCATGGCCCGCCGAGACTGGTACACGCTGCGTCCGTCGATAATGGAATCCGGGCGGGCGAAATACACGTACTCGAAAATGCACCCCGCATACCTGCCCGGCTCTACCCCCTGCAGGCTCGAGATGCCGGTCTCGTTGATGCGGATGATCTCGCCGGGGTTCACGTCCCTCACAAACCGAGCACCCACGATATCAAGCCCGCAAGTCTCAGAGGACACCACCCATCCAGCATGGTTGGGCAGCTCTCCCAGGCACAGGGGGCGAATGCCATTAGGGTCGCGGAAGGCATACAGGGCGGTGGGGCTTGCCATGACCATGGCGTAGGCCCCGTCAAGCATGGACATGGTGATCTTTATGCCCTCGGTCATGTGCCCGGTCTCACGGGTGTAGTAGCCAATGGACTGGCAGGCAACCTCAGAATCGGTCTGGGACCTGAACTGAACGCCCTTTCCAATCAGGTCCGCCCGCATACGGTTGGTGTTTACTAGGGTGCCGTTGTGAGCAAGGGCAATGAGCACCTCGTCGATTGCGGACATATGGGGCTGGGCAGCGGACCAAGAGTCCGCTCCCCCAGAGGTGGAGTAGCGACAATGGCCCACCGCCACCTGGCCTTTGAGTGCGGCAAGGGCCCCTTCGTCAATCACCTGAGTCACCAGGCCCAGGTCCTTCATGCACACCACGGTATTGCCGTCGCCCACCGCGATGCCCGCGCTTTCCTGGCCTCGGTGCTGCAGGGCCTGCAGCCCAAAGTAGGTGAGCCGCGCCACGTCCTCCGAGGTGGAGAACACGCCAAACACCGCGCATTCCTCCTGGGGCCTGTCGGGGGCCTCGCCGGGCAAGATGGATGTTGCCATGGGTCCTTCTTTCTGCATGGGGTGCGTTTGCGCAATCGCATCCTACTCTAGACCAGGAAAAAGGGCCCAAAATGACAACGGGTGCGAATTAACACACCCGTGACATTGCCCGCAGAGTTACGCCTGCTGTACCGAAGTGTCCACCACCACGCCCACGCCAGCGTTGGAGCCCGGGGCAGCGGAATCAACCACGCCGCAGAAGGCAACCACCCGAGTCTGGGCGTAATCGTCTCCACAGGTGATCAGGCCAAACAGCTTGTCGTAGTTGGCAGGGTTCGCGTTGGGGTTAACGGCTCGGGCAATGGCGAGTCGGTCGGCGACATACTGGTCAAAGGCGTCGTCATCGGCAAAGTTGTACTGAAGAATCTCAACCTCGGTGGCGTCCACCCAGTCGATGGCAAATATCTCCAGCTGATAGTTCATCCGAGGCGTGAGCACATACACCGTCACTGGGCCGGTCAGTTCGCCAGAATCCTGAGAGTCCTCAAGCATCTGGGCGACCTCGGCAAACATGGTCTTGTCGTTCATGTTGTGGCCATAAAGGAAATTGGACTGGTCAGAGAAGTCCGGACGGTTGTAGGCGGACAGGAAGATGGAACCCTTACGCACGATACCGGTGGACTCGCCATAGAAATCCGTGGTGAGGTACTGCTCGTCGTTGTCACCCTGGACCACAGGGTAGTTGATGTTGGTTCCGGGAACGTAGATCCATGCCACCACGTCAGGATTGATGGCGGAGAGATAAGACCAGTCCACGGTCATGTCCCCAAGGGTGAACGTGGAATTGTCCGTGTCAAACACCAGGGCATCTTGGGCAACTTGGTCGTATTGTCTGGACGTGGACGCGTACTGATACCCGATGATTCCAAGAGCCGCCAGGCACACGATCATGATCAGAGCGCACAACACCATGACCGCCCGTTGTAAGGTGCTTCCCTCCCGATTCTGGGAGACCTTACGAGCTCGGGCGCCCGATCGGGTGGTAGCAGGCACCATTCCGGAGGAAAACTCCTGGTCAAACTGGGCGTATGAACGTTTGGAAGAGGTTTTATTCATGATGCCTCGCTTACTTACGTGAACACAGAGCAATCAAAGGGTGCGTCATGGATGCAACCAGGCAGCACGGAGGTGCCATAGGGGCACCGCAGGGGTGCAACCAGGCACCGCAGGGGTGCAACCAGGCACCGCAGGGGTGCAACCAGGCACCGCAGGGTGCAGCAGGGGCACCGCAGGGGTGCAGCGCAGTACAGCTGCTGGAAGCTTGCCTACTCAAAGACCGCCTTCAGGCTATCGTACAGGGGCTTGACCTGATTGTAGAGGGACAATCCCTCCTGCTGCCCGAATTTCTTGACCAGCGACCGGTAGAACAGCTGCCGGTTGGCCGCCTCCCGGGCGTTTTTGGCCACCGCGGCCAGGCGGCCCTTGTCAACCTCCACGCCGGCGGATTCCAGAATCCAACGGATCTGGGCGTCGGTGGCGGTCCTGTCTGCGTTGGACTTGGCGGCCTTGTCCGCGGGCTGCTTGTCCTTGCCCGCGGGCTGCTTGTCCGCTCCGTCGGCCAAATCCGCATCGGATGCCCGCTCTGCACCATCAGCCTGCTGGGCACCCTCAGCCCCATCCTCCACCTGGGAGCTACGTGGCTGTTCAGCAGATGCCGAAGCGTCCTGCCCGGAAGCCTTGCTCTGGCGCTTGCGACGGCGGCGCTTGGACTTTGGCGCCTCCTGAGCCTCAGCGGAATCTGCAGCGACAGCGGTCTGGGCAGGCGCCGGATCAGCAGAGGCCTCGCCAGCAAAAGTCTCACCGGCAGGGGCTCCAGAGGCAGGGGCATCGCCAGCGGGAGTCTCGCTGGCAAGGATTTCGCACACAGAAGCATCGCCTGTGGCATCCGCTGCGCCATCCCTTGCCTCGACGTCGGCAGCCCCGCCCAAAGCGTCCTGACCTGCGCTAGATGCGGTTGAAACAGCAGGAGCGGACCCTTCGACAGGAACAGAGTTCAAAGCAGCAGCCAGAGATGCAGCCGCAATCGCGGCATCCGCAGCCACGGCATCTGCGTCCTTGGTATCGTTGCCTGCCAAAGCGGCATCCCCAGGTGCGGCGGCGTCCGTTTCGACAACCGTGCCCTCGGATGCACCCTGATCAGACTTTGCGCTCTTGCGGCCCTTCCTCCTTGACTTAGGGGCAGGGGGTTCGGCAACCTCAATGCCCAGAGCCGCAGCGATGCTCGGTTCCCTTCTCACCTCGGGCAGGTCAAGGCGCATGCCCATCTTGATTGCGGCATCGTAGCCCCGGTCCTTGCTGATTACCACATGGGAACCACCCTGAGGAAGCCTGCTAAACAGCAGCGCCACCAGCTGGAAATCCAAGGCGTTAGGCGTGCCCGTATCCGCAAGCAAGAACTCCAGTTTCGCCTTGGCGGAGAGCAGCTGCAGCACCTGGGCAAAGCGCATAGTGTCCGCCTTGGGGCTGTAGAAAACGAGCACCTCGTCGGTGCTGGAAAGCTTGTCCACCCCCTCCAGTCCGGAGGAGAGCACATTCTCGTAATCTATGTAATATGTGGTCACAAAAGGATCCTTTCATACATCGATGCAGGCAATCATCCATAAGGGAAACGGAAAAATGGTAGTTGACGCGTATCAAAATCCCTATTGTATTGCAATTATCTAAGCACTTTATCGTATAGTACGTCTGTTGGATATACACATAAGGAGGTCTCCATGTTCTGCAACAATTGTGGTACCGAGCAGCCCGAGGGCATCAAGTTCTGCTCAACCTGCGGTGCCCCCATTTCAGGTGCCGCTCAACCCGCAAGCCCTGTTCAGCCCACCACCACCACGGGCTACAGCTACGGTGCCCCTGCTGCGCCCCAGACCAATCAGGCTCAGCCCTTCTCCGCCCCTCAATATGACCCCAACTACAACGCCAACCAACCCAAGAAAAAGTCCAAGCTTCCGCTGATCATCGGCATTGTGGTGGCCGTTGTAGTTGTTGCCGTAATTGCAGGCATCGCCCTTGGCGGGTCTGGCTCCTCCTCCAGCGGTGGCTCTGCAACCGTGAGTAATCCCAACTCCAGCGCCACGGTGAGCTCTGGTGATAGCTCCAACTCCAGCACCCCCGTTGAGACCCCGGCAACTTCCACCATCTCCTCTGCAGACATCACTGGCAGCTGGACCGTGGCCGCCGTCTCCAACGACGGTGGCGAGAACTTTGCCGAGACCACCAACTCCTCAGCCACCATTAAGACAGACGGCACCTGCAGCCTAAACCTTGAGGGTGAGGCACTGGATCTGCAGTGGTCCCAAGGTGATTACGACGGCGAAGGGTACTTCTACTCCTTTAGCATCGAGGGTACCGAGATCATGATGGCCTACGTCTACGACTCGGATCCCAATACCATGGTTATGATGATGGTCTCTGACACCAACTACGTCCTGGGTCTTTCCCGCTAAAGACGCCAAAAACCGCGGGCTCTTACCCGTTTTCGCATGCGCCCTTCACGTCAATCACGTGGAGGGCGTTTTCGTGCACCCGAAACACCACCTCCATGCCGGCAAACCCCAAGGCGTACTCCCTTTCCGGGTCTTCCTTTCCCACCGGCCGTGGATCGCAGGAAAGCACCTGGGCAAGCGCCCTGCGCTTGGACGGGTCAACCCGCTCAAGCAGCTCCGGAGGAAACTCCACCTGCAGGTTTGGCTGCTCCAGGTCATCAGTGAATCCGCCAGTTGCCTGGGGCTGGCAGTCCGCATACGGGACATAGGGCTTGATGTCAAAAATAGGAGTGCCATCGCGCAGGTCCGCCCCTAACACGTGGATGATGGGGCCTGCGCTGGTAAGCTCCACTCGCTCAAGCCGAACGCAGGAAAGCCCAACCGGGTTAGGCCTGAAGGGAGACCTGGTGGCAAAGACGCCCTTGCGCTGTGAGCCCCCAAGTCGCGGAGGCCGCACGGTCTTTGCCCAGCCGACGTGCTCAGCCAAGAGACGGGCCAGTTCGGTTTCGGCGTCTGCCTGAAAGGTGTTGCAGCCGTCCGCGGCGACGGGGCCCACGTAGGCTGGAGTATGGACCCCAACCTGTCTGGTGCCCTGGGGGCCGGCGGCCGTCGCGGCTGCGGGGCTGGCGGCCGCCACACCCACATCATGCCCCACATCCTGGGCGCTTCCCCCCGCAAGGCCATTTTCAAACCGCCACAGCAGCCACAGGTGGGAAAACCCCTCAAGACCGGCCACCGCCTTATTGAAGGAAAACTCTGGCTCAAAGACAATCCTGCCTGCAACATCTGGGGCAAGCCCGCTTTGCCTGGGGATGCCAAACTTCTGGGAATAGTCCGTATGGATGCGGGCAATGGGAACAAGCAGCGCACTGCCCTCTGGCAGGAAAAGCTCCCCTTCTGCCATATTGGAATGGGCCATATCCCTTCCTCCTTGATACAATCACGGGCGCGTTTTCCCCGGTCTGTCAACCGTGATGTCCGGTTCACTTCGACAGGCTGTCAATCCCTCAGGGACGACGCCGTGGCCTTTTGCATGAAAAAATCGGCCATTTCCGCAAAAAACTGATTCATTAACCTGAAATATACAAAAAAACTAGTGATTTACGGCTTGTTATGCGCTAAAGTGCTCCCTATGCGAACGGTGGGCGCTTTGGGAGGACCTGCGCATCATCCACCCCGCAATCACCTTGTTATTGTGACGCAATACCATACAAAGGAAGGACTCGTCATGAAGAAGAACATGAAGAAGCTGCTTGCCCTGGCTGCAGCCGGCGTTCTTGCCGCTGGTTGCATCGCCCTGGCAGGATGCGGATCCGACAACCAGTCCAGCAGCGATCAGAACTCCAACAGCACCGCTACCGCAGGTGATCTCGGTCTGATTGCCGACGGCACCCTGAAGGTGGCCGTCTCCCCCGACTACCCGCCTTTCGAGAATCTTGAGAACGGCGAGTACGTGGGCTTTGAGATTGAGCTGTGCGAGGCCCTGGCGGCCGAGATGGGCCTGCAGGTGGAGTTTGTCCCCATGCAGTTTGACGCCATCGTTCCCGCCATCGCCGCTGGCGGTCAGGCAGACATTGGAGCCTCTGGCTTCTCCGTCACCCCTGAGCGCGCCGAGCAGATCAACTTCACCTCCACCTTCTACGTGGACGACCAGGCCGTGGCCGTCATGGGCGACTCCCCCCTGGCCAGCGACACCTCTGCTCTGAACAGCGCTGACGTCACCATTGCCGTGCAGTCCGGCACTACCGGCGAGTCCTACGCTCGTGAGAACTACCCCAACGCCACCATCCAGCCCTACGGCAACAGCACCGACGCCTTTGCCGCCATGCAGGCTGGCCAGGCTGACGCCGTGTGCACCAACATGGCCGTGGTCAACAAAATGATTTCCACCGCCTACAATGACGCCGTAGTGGTTGCCACCAGCGCCACCGGCGAGGAGTACGCCATGGTCGTCTCCCAGGACAACGCTGCCCTGCTTGCCGCCGTCAACGACGCACTGGCAACCCTGCAGGCCAACGGCACCATCGACCAGCTCCTGGAGACCTGGATGTAATCTGCCTGGTCTGATTCCAGCATGACTCCGGCCCTCCTTCGGGAGGGCCGGTTTTCCCTTATCGCGTTTCTGTTTTCCCTTATCGCGTTTCCAGTAATTACCGGTATAACGATTCCCCTTGCGGGTTTCTGGCACTTTGGCGAAATGTCCTGACCCACACCGTATACACCCAGGACACTTCGCTAAACTGCCAGATTGTTGCACCAACCTGCCGCTGTGCGGATTTTCACCCGTGTTCGATAGCAAAGGCACACCCATGACCCACGTGAACACCCCGTCAAATGGCCGTCTTCTGACTACGGTCGCATCCCTGATCATCGTCGTGCTGCTGGCCGTGGCCCTTATGCCGGCAAACGCCTGGGGCCTGACCACCGCCAAATGCACAGCCCGCACCAACGTGGACAGCCAAAACGTGGTCCAGGGCGACAAGGAGACCCGTATCAACTGGGAGGGGCAAGCTGCCTCCTCTGAGGAAGTGACCGGCTTTACCTTCACCCTTCCTGAGGGAACCCGCTTCGGGGCGGACGATGTGAAGGTCACCATGCTCACCGGGGATGACCTGATGGAGCGCACCTCCATTAACGCCACGGGCACAGCCGACGGGCAGATCCTCACCATCGCCTTTGACCAGCCCGCCCAGGCTGGCGGGTATTTCCGGGTGGAGATCTATCACGTGTTCTTCCCCCGGGAGGGCGGCGAGATGGTCATCACCGGCACCGCCCAGCTATCTGACGGCACCAGCGCCCCCATCGCTGACGTTCCCGCCATCTCCGTCCAGGGCGTCTCCCTTGCCCAAAGTATGGGCAACTGGCTCTCCGAGCAGGAATGGGTCCAGGCCTGGAATTCCAACAAGTTCCTCAAGTTGTTCTTGAACCCGGTTATCCTGGTCACCAGTTTCCCTGTAGTGCTTAAGGGCTTTTTCCTGGCGCTGCTCATCCTTGCCTGCGCCTTTCCTTTGGCCATCCCCCTTGGCCTGGCCCTGGCCCTCATGCGTATGAGCAAGATCTCCCTGCTGCGGGGCATCGCTAGCGTGTACGTGAATGTGGTGCGCGGCACGCCGTTGTTCCTGCAGATTTACATCGCATTCTTCGGCCTACCCTTGGCGGGCATTGACGTGAACAACGTGGTCATGGGCATCGCGGTGCTTGCCATGAACTCCTCCGCCTACCAGTGCGAGATCTTCCGCGCGGGCATCCAGTCCATCCACACCGGACAGTTTGAGGCCGCCCGAAGCCTGGGCATGAACGGCGCCCAGACCATGTTCTTCGTGATCATCCCCCAGACCGTCCGCCGGGTCATCCCCACCATGATGAACGAGTTCATCCTGCTGTATAAGGACACCTCTATGCTGGCGGCCGTGGGCCTGATGGAAGTGGTCATGTACGCCAAGACCATCGTGGCAGCCACCGGATCCATCACCCCCTACATTGTGGCAGCCGCATTCTACCTGGTCATCACCTTGCCCCTGGCAAGCCTGGTGGGCAAGATCGAGGCCAAGCTTGCTGGCGCCCAGATGGGCTCCGACAAGAAGCGCAAGGGCGGCAAGGGCCTTTTCGGCGCCAAGACCGACAAGAACAACAACACCTCCGAAGGCCCAGCCTCCGCAGCCGCCAATGTTGACCCTACCGCCAACACCGCAGGCGGAAGCCAGGCGGTCTTAAGCGCCTCTTCCCTGGCCGCCTCCCAATACAACGAGGCCCTTGGGGCCCTGTCCGCTTCGTCAAAGAACTAGGAGCCGTCATGACTCGCACCAACACCAATCTGGATACGCAGGGCGCTTCCCCCGCGGCTGGCGTCTCGAGCATGGTCAGCATCCAGCATCTTGAGAAGACCTTCGGCACCAACCAGGTCCTCAAGGACGTGAACATCGAGATCAAGAAGGGCGAGGTCGTAGTGGTCCTTGGGCCCTCCGGCTCCGGCAAATCCACCATGCTGCGCTGCATCAACCTGCTCGAGCAGCCCACCGGCGGCAAGATTTTCATCGAAGGCCAGGAGATCACGGATCCCAAATGCGACGTGAACAAGCTTCGCGAGCATGTGGGCATGGTATTCCAGCAGTTCAACCTGTTTCCCCACCTCTCCGCCAAGAAGAACGTCATGCTTGCCCAGCGCAAGGTGCTCAAGCGCTCCAGGGAGGAGGCAGAGCGCATTGCCATCGAGCAGCTGACCCGGGTGGGCCTTGGTGACCGAGTGGACTTCATGCCCGCCCAGCTTTCCGGCGGCCAGCAGCAGCGTGTGGCCATTGCCCGAGCCTTAGCCATGGATCCCCATGTCATGCTCTTTGACGAAGCGACCTCCGCCCTTGACCCTGAGCTGGTTCGCGGCGTCCTTGACGTCATGCGCACCCTGGCGGAAGGCGGCATGACCATGGTGGTGGTCACCCATGAAATGGGATTTGCCCGGGAGGTTGCCGACAGGGTCATCTTCATGGAAGGCGGCGTGGTGGTGGAAGAGGGCACCCCGGACGAGGTCTTTGACCATCCCAAGTCCCCCCGCACTAAGGACTTCCTAGGCCACATCAAATAGCACGCGGCCCAAGAAGGTAGCTGCCCTAGCGGGCTGCCCAGCAGCCCGCCGCAAAAAAGCAGCCTCCCACACGCCCGCTTGCCCAGCAGCCCGCCTGCCCACTTGCCAAAAAAGGAACCGAAAAAGAAAGAAACCTCAGACCCGTGAAATATCGTCTTCTTATTGTTGCTGCCACCATCATTTGGGGCAGCTCCTTTGTGGTGGTGAAGGACGCCGTCACCTACGTGGACCCCACCTGGATCATCGCAATCCGATTCTCCGCCTCGGCCCTGATTCTCGCGGCCATATACTTCAATCGCAAAAGCCTCTTCTTTAAGAAGGAATACGTGTCCATTGGCCTGCTCTTTGGCTTGGCCCTTTTTGCTGGCTACTACTACCAGACCGTGGGCATCCAATACACCACCCCGGGGAAAAACGCCTTCTTCAGCGGCACCTACTGCATCATGGTCCCCTTCCTGGCCTGGTTCTTCACCCGCAAGAAGGCCAACCGATTCAACATCACCGCCGCCGTGCTTGCGGTTATCGGTATCGGGCTGGTGTCTATGGGTTCTGAATCCGGCCTAAACAAGGGCGACTTCATGACCCTGCTGTGCGCCTTCTTTTTCGCCATCCACATCTGCCTGGTTGCCAAATTCTCAGAAGGCCGCGACATCTACGTGCTCACCATGTGGCAGTTTGCTGGGGTTGGCATCTGCTCCTTTGTAACCGCTCTGGTAACTGGCGCGCCTCTCTCCCAGCTCACCCAACTTGACCTGGGACAATGGGGCGTCATGGCCTATCTGACCGTACTGTGCACCACCGTTGCCCTCCTATTCCAAAACGTGGCCCTAGCGAAAATCCCCCCGTCCTCCGGCAGCCTTCTTCTAAGCCTGGAATCCCCCTTTGGGGTCATGTTCTCCGTGATGTACGGCGCCGAAGTCCTCACGTTCAAGATTATCCTGGGTTTTTGCGTGATCTTCGTGGCCGTGCTGGTCTCCGAATGGCTTCCCGATTACCTGGCGAAGCGTCCTTTGCCCGAATAGCGCCTGATTAGAAGCCTGCATCGCTAGTCTGGCGGCTATACAGGCCCACTCCCTGCCAGTAGCAACCTCGTCGAGCAAGAAACCAGGGTCGCAAACCCAAGATATTTCGCGCCATGCTCGGCGCATCAAAAAAGCCGCATCCGAACGTCTGCTCGGATGCGGCTTGACACTCTCCTTGGCGCCCTGGCGCCTTGAC
>JAQXQN010000006.1 GCA_029101185.1 Eggerthellales bacterium
GGTGGGCGGTTGAGCAGGCGCTGGGCGTTGGAGTACATGTTCTCGAGCAGCGCCTTTCGCCAAGGACCTGCGGGATAGCCAATGGTGTCGCACACCGCCCGGGCGTTAAGGTTAGTGAAATGGGGCTCGCAGGTCACACCCCGCAAGGGCACGGGGGCCATATAGGGGGCATCCGTCTCCGTCAGCAGCAGATCCGCGGGAGTGGCACGGCAGTCCTTGCGGACGTTTTCCGCGTTAGCGAAGCTCACCGAGCCACCAAAGGCCACAAAGCAGCCCGCTTCGGTCCATTTCCCCAGGTCCTTGGGGTCTACGCTGCAGCAATGAAGCAGCACGCCCCCGGCAGGAAAGCCCTCCTGTCGAAGAATCCTATACGCATCATCATGGGCGTCCCGGATATGGAGGACCATAGGAAGCCCGGTCTCATGAGCAAGGGCGATCTGGCGCTTGAACACATCCCTTTGGACCTCTCGGGGAGATAGGTCGTAGTAATAGTCAAGGCCCGCTTCCCCCACCGCACAGGTTCTTGGGTCCGCCAGGTACTCCCGCAGGCGCCGCTCCACCTCAGGGGTGTACAAACGGGCGTTGTGGGGATGCACGCCGCAGGCAAGACGGTAGGTGGGAATGCGCACGCCCTGCTGGTAGAGCAGACCTATGGTCTGTTCATCGCCAGTGGGATCCTCCCCAAAGGGAGCCCCCGCGGCGGCGGCGGCGTCGCGCTGCGCCCCAAGGGCGCGCACCGTGTCCTCAACCACCTGGTCAATGCGGCCCACACCCTGATCAAACCACTCCGCGATATGGGCGTAGGTGATCTCCGCAGAGGTCCTGCCGTCCCATCGGGGGGTCTTGCCCTCTTTCTCCGTCGGGTCCGTGATGGACACGATGAAATCAACGCCCCAGATGGCGGCCTTGGCCACCGAAAGCGCCGGGTCCGGGAGCATGTCAAGGTGGGCGTGGGTGTCCGCCACCGGGCCCTCAAGGGCATCGGAGGTGGGCACGTATTTTGCCACGCCCTTTTTGCTGTACTTATAAAACAGCGCGTCAGCCATGAATACCCTACTTATTCATCTCGGGATTGGGAAGACGGGGGAAAAGGGGCTCACCCTTGGTAACGGGATTGCCGGCAGCAAGGCCTCCCCACGCGGCAGCCTGACGGCCGTCGGTCACTTCGGTAGCCTTACCCAGGCCAAGACGGGAGTAGAGCTCATCAGAGGTATCGGGCATGAAGGGCGCCAGCAGCAGCGCGCAGATACGGCAGGCCTCCAGGGTGTTGTAAAGCACCGCGGCAAGCTGACCCCGAGTCTCCTCGGATTTGGCAAGGTTCCAGGGGGCGGTCTCCTCTACGTAAAGGTTGGCCCGATGCACCAGTTCCATGACGGCCTTTGCGGCTCCGCAGAAGTCAACCTGGGACATGCACTGGGCATAACGCTCGTACAGACCGGCTTCCACAATCTCACGCAGGGGGTTTGGCGCTTCGGCGAGCTCTGCAGGAACCTGGGGGACCTGGCCGTCAAAGTTCTTGACGGTCATGTTGGACACCCGGCTGAACAGGTTTCCGTAGGAGTTGGCAAGGTCAGCGTTGTAGACCTGGGTGATACGGTCAAGGCCGATGTTTCCGTCAGCACCAAAGGTCACGTCGGAGAGGAAATAGTAACGATAGGCGTCAATGCCATACTGGGCCATCAGGTCCCGAGGGTACAGGGCGTTGCCCTTGGATTTGGACATCTTGGAGCCGTCCGCGGCCATGAGGAAGCCGTGGGCAAACACGTGCTTGGGAAGGGGTAGGCCGGCGGCCATGAGCATGGCAGGCCAGATGATGCAATGGAAGCGGATGATGTCCTTGCCCACAAAATGGAAGTCCGCAGGCCAACGACGGGCGAACTCGGATTCATCCTCGGAGCCGTAGCCTAGGGCGGTAATGTAGTTAATCAAGGCATCCACCCACACGTAGGTCACATGCTCCGGGTCAAAGGGCAGAGGCACGCCCCAGTCAAAGGTGGTGCGGGACACAGAAAGGTCCTGCAGGCCGGACTTGACGAAAGAGAGCACCTCGTTGCGGCGGATCTCCGGACGGATGAAGTCAGGGTTGGCCTCGTAGTAGGCAAGTAGACGGTCGCCAAACTCGGAGAGCTTAAAGAACCAGTTCTCCTCGCGGATGAACTCCACGCTGCGGCCGCAATCGGGGCAGTTGCCGTCCTTGAGGTCCCCTTCGGCAAAGAAGGTCTCACAGGGGGTACAGTAGAAGCCCTCATAACCGCCCTTGTACAGATACCCATTGTCGTAGAGAGTCTGGAGGAACTTGGCCACGCCCTGCATATGCCGAGGCTCCGTAGTGCGGATGAAGTCATCGTTGGAGATGTTCAGATCAACCCACAGGTCCTTGAACTGGGGGACCTGGGAGTCGCACCACTCCTGGGGGGTTAGACCGTGCTCCTTGGCGGACTGGGCAACCTTCTGACCGTGCTCGTCCATGCCAGTGAGGAAGTGGACGTCTCTGCCGTCAAGGCGGTTGAAGCGGGCGATGGCGTCCGCGGCAATAGTGGTGTAGGCGGTGCCAATGTGAGGCACACCGTTCACGTAATAGATGGGGGTGGTGATGTAGAAGGGATCCTTAGGCTGGGAGCAGCCGCAGCCGCAGGTGGCAGAATCGGTCATAGTGGTCTCCTTTCGGCGCAAAAGACGAATGATGCCCCGCGCCCACGTAAGCGCCCGAGGGGACCTCGGGCCTGATGCGCAATTCGACGCATTCTACCACCAGCGGCCCAACAACCCCCTGCACAGGAGGCAATGGGGCTATAATTCCCACAGAGACCCTGCCACCCCAACCATAGGAGGCCCCATGAACCTGACATTTACCCAGCCCCTGAAGGAGTACATGGAGAAAAAGGGTTACGTGGCCGTCACCTTCGAGACCATCAGCGCCATCGGGTGCTGCGCAGACACCGCAGAGCTGTGCGCCGGGTTTGTGAAGGCCGCAGACCTTGAGGATAAGGCCCTCAAGGCATGGAAGCGCTTTGATAGCCCCGATGGCACCATGCTGCTTATGACCCGAGGGATAGAATACGATCAGGACGTGACCCTTGGGATACGCAGCTTCCTTGGGGCGAAGGACGTGCAGACCGACAACGTGCGCCCCTGGTCCTTTCGCTAGGCCCAATTCTCATCTGTCCGGACGCCCGCACTAGACCCCAGCGCCCCACTCCAAACGGCTCTAACGGCGCACGCCTCTGCCCTTGAGCATATCCCGACTGACCTTCCAGTTTGGCAGATGGGCATCAAGCAGCTGGTAGAACTCTCGGCCGTGGCCCGGCACTATCAGGTGGCACAACTCATGAACCACCACATATTCCAAACACTGGGGGTCAAAGGCCCCCAGTTGCACGTTGATGCAAATGCGCCCGGTGCGCACATTGCAGCTGCCCCACCGAGACACCATGTTGCGATAGGCAATCCTACCGGGACTCACCCCAAGCACCGCCGCCCAATGCGCCACTAGCCCGGGAGTGGCCTGTTTGACCATTTCCGTCCACTGGCGCAGCTCCTCCTGGGTAGGAGGGTTTGACACTGAGCCGGGTTGCTCCTGGGCCATGGCCCGACGATCATCCACCCAGGTCCGGTTCTGACGCACAAAACCAACCACCTGAGCTTGAGACATGCGCCACGGGCAGCTGACGTACACCAACCCGTCCCCGGGCTTCACCCGCAGGTAGGCTCGTTTCTGACCTGTACGTTTCGTCACCTTCACCTGCAGGCCGTCAACCTCTATGAGCACCGTATGGGTGCGACCCGCGTGCGCCATAGCCTACAGACAGCTGAGGTAGATGGCTCGGGCGTCGGTGCCGGTAAGGGGCATGAACACCCCAAAGGGGTCTCCCTTGCTCGCAAGCACCCCATCCACCAGACGAGGGATATCCTGCTCCTGAATGCCCAGCTCAGAGAGGCTGGTAGGCATTCCCAAGCTCACAAAGAATGCCTGCAGGGCGCTGATGGCCTTCAAGGCGGCGTCTAGGAGGGCCTGATCAGGGTTCTGGCCACTGCCTTGGGCCTGGGTCGGGTACTCCAGTCCGAAGAGATCCTGCCCTAGCCTGGCGAAGCGTGCAGGGTCCCTATGGCAGACGTAGCGCATCCAGGCGGGCATCACAACCGCCAGACCAGCACCGTGGGTAATCTGGGGGTTAAGGGCGGAAAGCTCATGCTCAAGGGCGTGGCTCTCCCATCCGCCGGGACGTCCCCCGCTTACCACGGACCTTCCGCATCCCGCAAGGTCATTATGGGCAAGCATCCCTGTCCACATGATATTGGCCCTGGCCTGGTAGTTCTCAGGCTCCGCAAGGGCGATGGGCCCATGGGTGATCAGGGTTTTCATCAGCCCAATGGCAATGTTGTCGGTGACGGTCACTTCGCCATAGCCGCTGAAATAGCGCTCGAGGATATGGGCCATCATGTCAGTGAGCCCCGCCGCGGTTTGATACGGCGGCAAGGTGTAGGTAAGGGTCGGGTCCATGAAAGCCACCACAGGACGGAAGCAGTCAGAACCGGCGCCTCGTTTCATCCCCAACGCGTCATTGGAAATGACACAGGAGGCAGAAGCCTCGGATCCGGCGGCAGGGATGGTGAGCACACAGGCAATGGGCACGCAGACGGTGGGCTTTGCCTTGCGGTCAAAGAAATCCCACACGTCCCCAGAGTAGGGCACCCCGAATCCAATGGCCTTAGCCGCATCGATAACGCTGCCGCCGCCCACCGCAAGGATCACGTCGGCACCATGGGTGCGGGCCTGGGCAATCCCCTCCCGCACGGAGGCTACTTCTGGATTAGGACGAATACCGCCCAAAGAGGCGGGTTCAAGCCCTGCCTGGATCAGGGACGCCTCCACCCGGTCAAGCAGACCGGAGCGCACCACGGAGCCCTGGCCATAAACCACCAGGGGCCGGGAAAACCCCATCTGGGCAAGGGTGACACCCACGGAATCCGCCGCCTGGGCACCAAAGATAAACTTGGTGGGAGAATAGTACTGGAAGTCATTCATGGGGGCTCCTTGTCTGATGGATACACAGGAAGGCGCGCACGCGCACCCTTATGATTGCTGAGCCTGATAGACCAGGTCATAGGCCTGATTTCTGGACAGGCCAAACTGACGTTGCAGCTCTTTGGCCACATCCTTCTTGGATATGGACCCTTCGGCAAGCAACTGGGCGGCAACTAGGGAGGCATCCTGGGATGCCTGCTCACAGACGGCCTGGCGCTCCTGGTCCGTAGGGGGCTCAATGACCATGACAATCTCCCCCTTGACCCCCTCCTGGTCCATCCGACGGGCAAACTCCAGGCTTACCGCCCCTGAAGTGTCCCGATACACCTCCTGATGGATCTTGGTCAGCTCTCGACACACCGCAACCCTTCGGTAGGGGTACTCCGCAGCCACCACCGCCAGGGAATCCGCCAGCCTGTTGGGGCTTTCGTAGAACAGCAGCACCGCATCAAGGGAGGAGAGGCTGCGCAAAACGGCGAAGCGTTCTGCGTCCCTACGGGGGAAAAAGCCACCAAAATAGAACCTGGGGCAGGCAAAACCGCTGGCCACGTATGCAGTGACACCAGCAGAAGCACCAGGGAGCACCTCTACCGTAACACCAGCGTCAATGGCTGCGTCCACAAGCCTGCCGCCGGGGTCCGAGACTCCGGGCATACCCGCATCGGAGCAGAAGGCTACCGTTTCTCCATCAAGAAGACGGCGTATGTAGCGCGGGGTCAAGGTGGATATGGCCGCTTCGTCAAGGCGCTCAAGACGCTTGTCAATGCCGAAATGGGCAAGAATTTTTCCCGTAACCCGAGTGTCCTCGGCGCAGACCACATCCGCGTCGCGCAGGGCATCAAGGGCCCGGGGGGTCATGTCCCCCAGGTTGCCAATGGGGGTGGGGCATATGTAGAGAATTCCAGACATGGGCGGCATTATACCGTCTAAGGGACAGCCGACAGGGTAGGCTTCCTGAGAACACAGTCTCAAAGGTGAGCGTACCCACGCGAAGCGGGTATGCGGATTGCGGCAGAAAGGGAGCACATGCTCACGCTCCATGTACTAGCAAGCGGATCTGGCGGCAATGCAGCGGTAGTGGAGGACTCCTCTACGGGCCACGGGCTGCTGATTGATTGCGGCATTTCCAAGAAAGCCCTGATGGAGGCTTGCCAATCCTGCAGGTTTGACCCCCGGGGTATTGATGGGGTGCTCATCACCCATGATCATGCGGACCACGTCAAAGGCATCGGGGTGGCACTGAGGGGTCTTGACAAATTGGGGTGCACCCCTGCCATCTATCTAGACCCCAAGGTGCATCAGTCCCTGCCCAGGCTCCAAGATGACCTTGCGGGAAGGGACCTGCGATGGATATCCCCCGGCCAATCCTGGAAGGTGGGGTCCATAGGCGTACAGGCCTTTGCCACAAGCCACGATGCGGCGGCCAGCTACGGGTTTAGATTTGACCTTCAGGACTGCCCGAATGCCGCCAGCACCCAAAACACCCAGGTGCGCTCAAGCAACGCCAACGCCCAGGCAGGATCAGGCAACGCCAGCGCCCAAACTGGCGCCCGCTCCATCGGGTTCATGACCGACACAGGGGTGGTAACGGGTAGCGCCCACGAATGCCTGCAGGACGTGGATATCCTGGCCATTGAGGCCAACCATGACCCAGACATGCTCAAACGAGGGCCCTACCCCTACCCTCTCAAACAGCGCATCGCCTCAGATAAGGGCCACCTTTCAAACCAGCAATCCGCCCAAGAGTTACGCTCCCTGCTTGGAAACAGGCTCGCCCAGGTGGTGGCCATGCATGTCTCCCAGAACAATAACCTCTATGAGCTGGCCCTATCCTCTTTACAGCAGGTACTCACCCAGGAAGGGCATCCGGCAGTGGCTCGTGTGGCCTTCCAGAGCAGGCCCACCAGCCACCACGCATAAAGACCCCAGGGGCCGAAGGCATCCAAACCTAAATACAACCGCGTGCTTATCGCCTCCGGGACCAGGACCCTTCGCCCTATTTGCAACCCATGCAAGACGGACAAGCAGCCATGCCTCCCAATGCGGTCTCTCTCAACTCCATGGGAAGCACCCGACCCACCTTACGCATGGCTTCCACCATCTCGTCAAAGGGGGCGAGGTTGGTAATACCCGCAAGAGCCATATGGGCGCACATCACTGCGTTTGCCGCGGCAGAGGCGTTGCGCTTCTGGCAAGGGGCTTCCACAAGCCCCTGCACTGGGTCACACACCAGCCCGAGCATGTTAGCCAGTGCCATGCTCGCGGCCTCAAGACAGGCCTGGGCAGAGCCGCCCAGCATCTCAACCGCTGCACTGGCAGCCATGGCTGAAGCGGATCCAATCTCCGCCTGACAACCTCCCTCAGCTCCCGCCACGGTGGCATTGCGGGAAATCAACATCCCAATGGCCGCCGCATTGGCAAGACCCCGGTGCAGCACCGCATCATCAAGGCCGCAGGTCTCCTGCAAGGCAAACAACACCGCGGGGATAACCCCGGAAGATCCCGCGGTCGGGGCAGCCACAATCCGTCCCATGGAGGCGTTGGTCTCAAGCACCCCAAGGGCGTATTCCATAAGCAGGGTCATCTGAACATCGGCGCACCCTTGGTGGGAATCCATGTCCGAGAGGGCCTTGGCCTCGCCACCAATCAACCCGCCCATGCTCCTCTGGGGCTCCGCGAGAGGGCCTTGAGCGGACTTACGCATCACCTCAAGAGCCTCACGCAGGTACGTGCGGCTGGCGGACTCAAAGATTCCCCTGGTAGCATTCAGGGGCTCCTCTCGCTCATACATAATCTGGGAGATGGGTGCCCTCTCTTCCCTACAACGCTCAAGTAGCTGGGCGCCGGAAGCAAAGTCCCGCTTGGAGAAGAGTTCAAGCGCCTCCGCAGCAGTCATCTGAGCTTCCCCAGCATCGGGCTTGCGATTAAGCCCGTCTGCAGGAATGAACCGAACAGACCTGACTGAATGAAAGTCCAGAATCTCGGCAATAGCATCCTCAGGCACCATATCGTCAATGTCAAAGACGGAAAAGGCGTCTCCCCCACGACGAGTCCTATAGAGAATGGCAGCACCAATGTTGATGCTACGCCGAGAAAGGCACTCCGTGATATGGGCAAGGGTGCCCGGCATATCCACCTGCCGCACAATCATGTTGTTGAACTCCCCGGTGACGGTTACATTCACCCCGTCAATGCGCACCAGCTCCGCCGCACCGCCACCGATAGACACACCCCGGGCCTCCACCCGAGCCCCCGCAGCATCCCAGGCAGTCACGTCTACCGTATTGGGATGAGGGGTCTTGGTGCTCACATCAGGAACAAACTCAAACTCAAGCCCAGCATCTGCCGCCATGTCAAAGGAGTCCTTGATGCGCAGGTCGTCCGTATGAAGTCCCAACATTCCTGCCACCAGGGCCTTATCCGTGCCATGCCCCCGATAGGTACGACTGAATGACCCGTAGAGCACAAAACGGACCCGCACCGGTTGCGCAGAGAGCAGATTACGCACCATAGAGGCGATGCGCAGTGCACCCGCGGTATGGCTTGAGGAGGGCCCCACCATCACTGGGCCAATAACGTCACGAATTCCTAAGGGTTTCATAGGGTCCTCCCGTTCCCGAAACGCATGGGCAATCCTGCTGGGAAGATACCCCTCATTGCAATGATACGCAAACAAAATCGACGTAAAGAATGCCGCCGTCACCCAATTGGATTCAGTACGCCATAATTGCCTGCGTTTTTGAGCCCTATAATCAGCCTGCCCTCTAACGCAACCACCGATACGACCATCGGTAATACCAACGGCACACACGTCACAACCGCTTCCACAACCACTGAGAGGTCCCATGAACACATCCCCCTCCTCTGCCACCCCCCGATACGGGCTAATCTTGGCAATCTATGTCTGCGGCCTTATGATTGGTGGACTCTATGTGGGCATGGTCTCTCCCGTGCGCACCGTCATCCAGGAATACTTCCAGATCAGCGATGCCTCTGGCATCTGGATGATCAACATCTACACCCTGTTCTACGCCGCCCTCATTCCCATAGTGGGAAAGCTGGCGGACAGGAACGGAAGAAAAACAGTGTTCCTCATCTGTTTAGGCATCTTCGCGGCGGGGTCTTTGGTCTGCGGCCTGTCGCAAGCCGCCCATTTCTACCTACTGCTCCTTGCAGGCAGAATCATTGCCGCCGTGGGTGCTTGCGGCATGATTCCCGTGGCCAACGCGGAGATTGGCGCCACCTTCCCCTCGCAAAAACGAGGGATTGCCCTAGGGATTACCGCAGGTGTTGCGGGAATTTCAAACGTGATTGGTGCCGCCGTGGGATCCGGGGTGCTTGCCCTGGTTGGCAACGGCAACTGGGCCTGGCTCTTCTATCTAGCCATCCCTCTGTGCCTCATCCTTGCCCTGACGGGCATCAAGCTGCTACCCTCCTCCTCCACCATCGCCCAAGGCTCCATGGACATTAGCGGATCAGTACTCTTCGTCCTGCTGATTATGCTGGTGCTCCTGGGGCTGAGGTCGGCGGATTTGCTCCATCCTTTGGCGAATCTATCCAGACCCGAGGTGATGATCTATCTCACGATTGCCCTGGTAGTGCTTCTGGCCTTTGTGCTGGTTGAGCGAAAGGCCGCTGACCCCGTGTTCCACCAGGAGTTCCTCACCAATAAGGACCTGGTTATCACCATGGTGGTCAGCTTCTTTGTGGGCTGCGTCATCATCTCCATGACCATGATTCCTCAGATTTGTGAAGTGTCCTTGGGTCTGCGGACTGGATCCGGCGGGTATTTCGTCATTGCCGTGGGTGCCCTGTCCCTTATCGGGCCCCCCATGGGCGGAAAGCTCATTGACAAGATGGGCGCAAAACCGGTGATGCTCTTTGGGCTGGTGGTGTGCACAGCCGCCTATCTGATGCTGGCCCTGGTGTGCCTGCCCTCCCATAGCCCGGTAATTCTGGTGGTGGGCCTTGCCCTTCTAGGCCTAGGTATGGGATTTGCCATGGGCGCACCCACCAATTACATGGTCCTCGAACACACCGCCCCGGAAAAATCCGGCTCCGCCATTGCCACCATCACCCTGGTCAGGCAGATTGGCACTTCCCTGGCTCCCGCCATCTACGTGGGCTTCCTGACGGATCCGACCCACATTGGGGGCTTTCAGGCCCTGCTGGCAACCACCGCGGTGTTCTGCGTGGTTGCCTCTGCGTGCATGCTGGCATACAAACCCGCATCTCATAAGGCGAACCGCCACCAATAAGAGTCGCAAGGACGGAATGCTGCGTCCGGACAGAACGCTGCGTCCGGACAGAAGGGCCGGCGTCCCACAAGGTGAAACGTCGGCCCTCTTAGCTCAATTGCGACAATCGTAGGGTTCAGACATCAGGGCACAAGGATCATGGTGCCCGTTTCAGCCCTATTCGAAACGGCTTATGAACTTCTCCACAGCCTCGCAAGTCTCATCGGGATGGGTGATGGAACAGATATGAGGTGCTCCCTGAATCAGGGTCCACTCGCAGCCGGGGATCAGATCCACACCCTCCTTGATGACCCAAGGGGTGCCTTCGTCATCGGTGCCGGAAAGGGCCATGCAGGGGACCTTGATGTTCTTCACACCCTCGCGGATGTCCCAGTCCCGCATCTTGCCGGTGACCACGAATTCCGACGCGCCCTGCATGATCATGTAGCACTCCCCCACCTGGGAGAAGGCGTCAATGAGGTGCTGGGGGTAATCCTTCTCATACATACCGCAGACGTGGCGCTTGTAGTACTCGTCAAAGGCGGCCTTGGCTTGGACGGTCTCATAATTGCCGGTGGCCTCAGCCTCCGCAAGGGCATTCTGCATCTCAAGGGGCAGGAAGGTGATGAGATGGTTGGCCGCATCCAGCCAGGACTGGATGAGCACAGGAGAGGAGTTGATCACAAAGGAGTTGACCCCCGTGTCGTCCTTCATCATGCACAGCATGCCCAGCATGCCGCCCCAGGAGTTGCCAAACAGATGGAAGTCGTCAAGACCCAGAGCCTCCTTGACGGCGTAAAACTCGTTTATCCACAGGTCATAGGTATAGAAGTCCTCACCCATGTTCTCCGTCATGGACTTACCACAACCAATCTGGTCATAGAAAATGACCTGGCGGCCATACTTGTCGGCAATGCGGGCAAGGTCAAGCAAGTAATTATGAGTATCGCCAGGACCGCCATGGAGCACCAGCAGGGGCTTCTTGCCGGGCTGGGATTCGCCCACGATCTTTACGTAGGTCTTATGACCAGGGATGACATCCTCATAGCCAGAGGGGACGTAATCAATGTACATCTCCTTGATCTGGGCCTTGATGTCGAGGGGCTTCAGGTCAATCATGTAACGCTCCTTTCTAAAATGGCTCCTATCGTTCCTACAGGGCAAAGCCGTACGCATCCAACACGTACTTGGGCACCATAAACCGCACCGTCTTCTCGGGATCCACCATCTGGCAGACCTGCACGTCGCCCACCAGGGACATGAGCATAACAATCTCAGCCTCATCGGCCCCGGTGCGATCGCAAATCAGGCGCACCATGTCATGAACCGCCTCATCAGCGGCAGCGTCAAGGGTCTCCTTAGAGGCGATGACGCCCAGATGAGTGGCGTTCTCAATGATGGGGTTGTTCAGAGCGAGCCCCGGCAGCGCAGTCAGGCGCACAGTAGGATACCCGGCAATCTCGGCACCGGAAACGGAAATCTCGCCATCGCCCATCACGGCATGCATGTCCCCGCAACCAAAGAGCGCGCCATCAACCGCAACTGGGAAATACAGGGTGGCTCCCGCACCGATGGCGGTGTTGTCCATATTGCCGCCATGGGTACCCGGAGTTCCGCAGTTAACGGGGTCTCCCGCAGGGGC
>JAQXQN010000007.1 GCA_029101185.1 Eggerthellales bacterium
AACCCTGACCAAACTGCTGCTCCGTTTGAGCGACATCCAGCAAGGGCGCATCTTGGTGGACGGGCAGAACGTGGCCGAGACCACCCAGCAGTCCCTGCGTCGCCAGATTGCCTACGTACCTCAAGAGGCGCTGCTGTTCCATCGCTCCATTGCGGAGAACATTGCCTATGGCCGTCCCGACGCCACCATGGACCAGATCCGCGAAGCGGCCCGTCAGGCCAACGCTCTGGAGTTCATCGAGCGGCTGCCCCAGGGATTTGAGACCATCACCGGTGAGCGAGGCGTGAAGCTCTCGGGCGGCCAGCGCCAGCGTATCGCCATTGCCCGGGCCATTCTGGCGGACTGTCCCGTGCTGGTGTTGGACGAGGCCACCTCGGCTTTGGACTCCGAGTCCGAGAAGCTGGTCCAAGACGCCCTGGCCACCCTTATGCGCAACCGCACCTGCATCGTGGTGGCCCACCGACTGTCCACCGTGGCAAGCCTTGACCGAATTGTCGTGCTTGACCAGGGCAGGATCGTGGAGGATGGGCCCCATGCACAGCTTATCGAAACGGACGGGGAGTATGCGCATCTGTGGAGCAGGCAGACGGGCGCATATTTGGAATAGCGAAGCGACCGAAAGCATGCTCAACGACCTGGAGCGTTCGTAGCCAGTGGGGCGCTCTGATGCCGGAAGCATTCAGGGCTATGTGAGTCAATTACACCGATGGCCTGCAGGAACGAATAGATAGTCACGCTGCCGGCATACTTGCATCCGCGTTTCTTCAGGTCTTTGGAGATGGCGTCCGATAGCTCGTTTTTCGTAATCTCTAAAGGGATGTTTAGGGTTTCACCATTGGTGAATCCCCAGATGTAGGCATCGAAGGAGCCGAACTCATCTTGGATGTTTAGAAATACCTGCGCGTTGTTGATGGCGGCGCGAATCTTTCCTTCTGAGCGAACGATTCCCGCGTCCGACATGAGTCGTTCAACGTCCGCTTCGCCATAGGCCGCCACTTTGACGGGATTGAAACTGTCGAATGCCGTGCGGAAGTTCTCGCGCTTATGGAGCAGCAGGCTCCAAGACAGGCCAGCCTGGAAGAGTTCAAGCAAGAACAGTTCGTAGAGAGCCATCTCGTCATGGCAGGGTGTGCCCCATTCCTCGTCGTGGTAGTGGACATAGATCGGGTCTTTCGTCGGAACCCAGCCACAACGGGGGAGGGCGGTTTTAGGTGCGGACTGCTTTTGTCTGGACGCTTCGCTCATGGTGCCTCCAAAAGAAAGCGGGCCCGAAACGGACCCGCTGCGTTGTAGTCGGACGCTGCTGGTTAGGCGGTTTCGCTCTACTGTCGATAATAGCTCATGAAGTCGCCCAGCTTGGTCATGCACTCCTTGAGCACCTCGATGCGGGGCAGGTACACCACCCGGAAATGGTCGGGCTGGTGCCAGTTGAAGCCGGTGCCCTGGACAATCAGGATCTTCTTTTCCTGCAGCAGGTCAAGGGCAAATTTCACGTCGTCGGTGATATTGAACTTCTTAATGTCAATCTTGGGGAAGATGTAGAAGGCCGCCTTGGGCTTGACCGCGGTGATTCCCGGGATGGAGTTGAGGGCCTCGTACACAAATTCCCGCTGCTCGAAGATGCGCCCACCGGGCACGATGTAGTCCTTCACGCTCTGATGCCCACCCAGTGCCGTTTGCACAATGCTCTGAGCAGGCACGTTGGAGCACAGACGCATGTTGGAGAGCATGTTGATGCCCTCAATGTAGTCCCGGGCCGCCCGCTTGTTGCCGGAGAGGATCATCCAGCCAATACGATATCCGGCAATCATGTGTGACTTGGACAGGCCGGAGAAGGTGATGCAGAACAAATCCGGGCACATGGACGCAATGGAGACGTGCTCCAAATCATCCATGACCAGGCGGTCGTAAATCTCATCGGAGAAGATGATCAGCTGATGCTCCCGGGCAATGTCCACGATCTCCTGCAGCACCTCCCGGGGATACAGCGCGCCGGTGGGGTTGTTGGGGTTGATGATGACAATAGCCTTGGTGTTAGGGGTGATCTTCTTGCGGATGTCGTCCATGTCCGGGTACCATTCGGCCTGCTCATCGCAGATATAGTGGACAGGGGTGCCGCCGGCAAGGGTAGCGCAGGCGGTCCACAGGGGGTAATCCGGCGAGGGAATCAGAATCTCGTCACCGGTGTCAAGCAGGGCGGACATGCACAGGTTAATCAGCTCGGAGACGCCGTTGCCGGTGTAGATGTCGTTAACGGTGACGCCAGGTATATGCTTGAGCTGGGCGTACTGCATGATGGCCTTACGGGCGGCAAACAGGCCCTTGGAATCAGAGTAACCCTCGCATTCGGTGAGCTGGCTGGCCATGTCGTGCACCACCTCATCAGGGGTGCGGAATCCAAAGGGCGCCGGGTTGCCGATGTTCAATTTCAACACGTGGGTACCGGCGGCCTCCATGCGGGCGGCCTCCTCCACTACCGGTCCACGAACGTCGTAGAGCACGTTGTCCAGCTTGGAAGACTTCTTGAATTCACGCATGGCGGTTCCTTTCGGGGTGGGGAGTTCAATTTCAGGGCATGACGAAACGTCCTGCCCGGGAGTTTTGGTTGCTGGCGTAGCCGCGGGGGGTTCAATCGTAGCGGGTTCAACCTCGGCGCCACGAAGCCAGTCTGCATCCACCTGCAGGATGCCGGCAAGTGCGGCCAGCATGTCCCGCCTAGGGACGGTCTTTCCGCTGACGTACTGGCTCAACTGGCTTTTTCCCAGTTTAACGCCCTGGTCTTGGGCTAGTTTAATCAGGTCGGACTGCTTGAGTCCTGCTGAGTGCATGGCGTGCTGCAACCGGGTTGAGAAGCGTGCGTCCATGCGACTCCTTCCTTAGGTTCAATTTTGCTTGACCTTGATTGCGGGTTCAATTTCGTACCGAGCAGCATACGCCTCTTCAAGCAGTTCAAGGTTCAGAATTGAACTTTTGTGCGCAACTCCCCATTTTTCGTCAGCCTTGTGCAGCTTGGACAAACCTCCCAGAAGGGGTTCGTATAATGATACGGACCATCAAACGCGGAGAAAGAGAGACCCACGTGACCCCTGCAGAGCAGAAGCGCAACGCCAAGGAATTCGTTAAACGCTGGAAGGCCGCAGAAGGAAACGAGGAACGGGAAGCCCGATCCTTCTGGATAGAACTGGTGCAGGAATGCCTGGGCATCCCTCAGGCCACCCGGGTCCTGGACTTTGAGCGGAAGGTCCGCGGCCGGCGGGTGGACGTGTTCTACGAGGACATGGGGATCCTGATTGAGAACAAATCCCGAGGTTGCTCCCTTGATGAAACCTATATCCGCAGCAAGAAAGCAGGGGAGGAAACCCCATATCAGCAGGGCAAATGGTATGCGGACAACATGCCCAACTCCGTCAGGCCCCGCTGGATCCTGGTATGCAACTTTGATGAGATCCGCATTCATGACCTTGAGCGGGAGGACCCGGAGACGGACTTTGTTTCCATCAGTCTTGAAGAGCTGCCTGACCATCTGTACTTGCTGCGTTTCTTTACGGACAAGGGCGGCTCTCGCATTGAGCGGGAAAGGGACTTGTCTGTCCAAGCGGGAGAGCTGGTGGGCCGGCTGTACTCTCAGCTTTACGGTCAGTACAAGCATATAGATACCGACGTGCGTGAGCAGCGCAGCCTGAACGTCCTTATTGTCCGGTTGGTGTTTCTGCTTTATGCGGAGGATTCCGGCCTGTTGCATAAGAAGGACGCTCTCCTTGAATACCTGCGACCCTTTGCTGCGTCCCAGATGCGCCAGGCGGTCATTGACCTGTTTAAGGTCCTGGACACTCCTGAAGATGCTCGGGATGAATACGTCTCTGAGGAGTTGAACGCCTTTCCTTACGTCAACGGTGGCCTCTTCGCCCAAGAAGACATCATCATTCCCCAGTTTACCGAGCAGATCAGGCTCGATCTGCTGCTTGAGGCCTCCCAGTCCTTTGACTGGTCCGGCATCAGCCCGGTTATTTTCGGTGCCGCCTTTGAGTCCACGTTGAACCCGGAGACGCGGCGCAGCGGAGGCATGCACTACACCAGCGTGGAGAATATTCATAAGGTCATTGACCCGCTGTTTCTTGATGACCTTAAGGCGGAACTTGCCCAGATTGAGGGCGAGAAGGTGGAAAAGAACCGCAAGATCAGGCTGAAAGCGTTTCAGCGCAAGCTTAGCAGTATTAAGATTTTTGACCCTGCGTGCGGCAGCGGCAACTTTTTGACTGAGTCCTACCTGTCTTTGCGCAGGTTGGAGAATCGGGTGCTTGAGGACCTCCAGGGCGATCAGGTGGGTATTGCATTTGACGAAGCGTCCAGCCCGATTTGTGTGGGGATTGATCAGTTCTTCGGGATTGAAATCAACGACTTCGCGGTGAGCGTTGCCAAGACTGCCCTGTGGATTGCGGAAGAGCAGATGATGGAGGCTACCCAGGAGATCCTGCTGCAGCCCTTTGACTTCCTGCCCTTGAAGAGTAACGACAACATTCATGAGGGTAACGCCCTGCGCATGGACTGGAACGGCGTGCTGCCCGCCGAGGAGTGTACGTACATTGTGGGTAACCCGCCATTTTATGGTGCGAAGTACCAGAGTGCGGAACAACGGGCGGACCTGTTTGAGGTGTTCCACGGATCAAAGAACTGTGGAACCGTTGACTATGTGTCGGGCTGGTACATCAAGGCGGCCGAATACATGTCCGAAAGAACAAGGGCCGCGTTTGTGTCCACCAACTCCATCTGCCAGGGGGAGCAGGTGGCAAACGTGTGGGCCCCCATGTACGAAACGGGCGTGGAGATAGACTTCGCCCATGACACGTTCCGTTGGCGTAACGAAGCGAACGATCAGGCCCATGTGTTTGTCATCATCGTGGGATTCTCCAAGGGCGGCGCATCGGAGAAGACCCTCTTCCATCACGAGAACCCTGATGAGGAGGGAGTGGCGCAGGTGGTTCCGACCATCAACGCGTACCTGTCCTCCGCCCCAAACGTGTTCGTTTGGAATAGGAAGAAGCCGATATGTTCCGTTCCGGATATTGGCATCGGTAATAAACCCATAGATGGTGGGTTCTATATCTTTACTGATCAAGAACGGGATGAGTTCTTGCGCAGGGAGCCTGAAGCGGCAAAGTACATGCATCCGTTTCTTGGATCGCGAGAGTTCATAAACGGCGGGCCAAGAAGCATATTGTATTTGGCTCCTGCTACAGAAGAAGAGTTGGATGAACTCCCGTTGTGTCGTGAGCGCATTGAACAGGTGCGTCGGTTCAGGCTTTCGAGCTCTAGCAAGCCTACTCAGAAACTAGCAGAAAGGCCTAGGAATTATCACGTGGAGAATATGCCCGAGGGCTTTTCGGTTTTGGTTCCAAAGGTGTCGTCGGAACGTAGGAATTATGTCCCCATGGGCTTTATCGACCCCGATGTTTTCTGTAGCGACCTAGTATTTCTTATTCCAAACGCAACCTTATACCATTTTGGCATTTTGACCTCCCAGTTCCACAACGCCTGGATGCGCACGGTATGTGGAAGGCTGGAGAGCAGGTATCGCTATTCTGGAGGCGTGGTCTACAACAACTTCATCTGGCCCGGCGTGACCCCTGAAACGCTGGGGGTTCCTGTCGAGGAGGCTGTGCCCGAGGGAATCCGTCGGCGCATAGAGGACTGTGCCCAAGCGGTCCTTGACGCCCGTGAGGAACACCCCGGCAAGTCTTTGGCAGACCTGTATGACCCTGACAAGATGCCTTCGGACCTGCTGGCGGCCCATAAGGCCCTCGATGCCGCGGTGGAGGCCGCCTACGGCGTGGACTTCGGCGGGGACGAGGAGAAGATTGTGGCCCATCTGTTCAAACTTTACGCCCAGATTACCCAGGGCTGACTTTGGTTAGTGAGGGGTCGAAGGGAGCATCCGTTCTCGGGTTCATGCCAGAATCCCTCTTTTGCGGGAGAGAAGACCTTTGGGGTTGTATCATTCGGCCCATCAAATACCGTGGTGTCAGTTAGGAGGCGTACCGTGGAGGAGAGTTATGAAGAGCATGAGCTCGCGTGCGAGCGCATCAGGGAGGACAATGCGGGCCGCCTGAAGGTGTTCAAGGAGAGCTTGGAGGAGGCGGGGCTGTCGGCCAAGACGGTCGCGCGGCACGTTAACAACATGGACTTCTACCTCAATGTGTACCTGCTGCGTTATGGCGCTATCCCCACGTCCGAGGGAATTGATCGGGTTGGATCGTTCTTGGGCGACTGGTTTATTCGCAAGTGCATGTGGTCCACGCCAGCCTCCATTAGGCAATACGTAGCGAGCTTCAAGAAGTTCTATAAGTGCATGCTTTCCGCGGGCGAGATTGATGCAAGTGATTACGCGCGTCTGGAAGACATCATCAAGGAAGAGAAGGACGACTGGATTGAGGAGTGCGAGGCTTATAACAACGGATGGGACGATTTTGACTGGTAGACGAGGAGCTGCCTTGTCCTGCTGTTTAAGCCCAGGTTTGCACGCTAATTATTATGGAGCCGAAAAACGGAGCCCCGCAGGATGCCTGCGAGGCTCCGTTTGTGTGTTTGCAGACTGGGCGACGTGTATGGCATGACGCGGCGCGGTGTCGCGTGCGGCGCAGGCCAGGCGCGGTGTCGGGCTGCCAGGCGCCGAGGGCTGCCAGGCGCCGCGGGCGGCCCAACGTGCAATTAGCGGCGGCCGTACTTGGTGGGCTCGGGGTACTCCACGCCAAAGGTGTCCACGGTAACGGTGGCCATGCGCTGGTCAGCGTTGGGACGGTCGTTGCGGCCGCGGGGGGTGTTGGCAATCTCGTCCACAACCTCCATGCCGGTCAGGACCTTGCCAAAGCTGGCGTACTGGCCGTCCAGGAAGGGGGAGTCCTTGTGCATGATGAAGAACTGGCTGCCGGCGGAGTTGGGCATGTTGGTGCGGGCCATGCTCAGGACGCCGCGGGTGTGACGCAGGTCATTGCGGAAGCCGTTGCTGGAGAATTCGCCAGCAATGGTGTAGTCGGGGCCGCCCATGCCGGTGCCTTTGGGGTCTCCGCCCTGGATCATGAAGCCGGGGATCACGCGGTGGAAGATCACGCCGTTGTAGAAGCCCTGGTTGATCAAGCTGATGAAGTTGTTAACGGTGTTGGGGGCAATCTCGGGGTAGAGCTCGGCGGTGATGACGCCGCCGTTTTCCATGGTGATGGTAACAACAGGATTCTGTGCCATGGTGTCCTCCTTGGATGGTTGTGACTTGTTGACTTCCCCATGCTAGCAGGGTTTGGGGCCCCGGGCGGGTTTGGCGGGATATTCCCCTAAGAACTCCAGCAGGTACTCCCGGAAGAAGGGGAGGTCAAAGCCGATGATGCCTCGGCGGCGCTCTCCGATGATGCCGGCGTCAATGAGCCTGCGTTTGTACTGGGAGATCACCGATGCGGATCTGTCCAGGCGGGCCTGAATGTCGGACACGTTTGAATCACCCGAGTCTTGAGCCATGGCAGCAAGGAATTGTATCTCCAGGTCGGTCAACTCTTGGAAGGTGGCCTGGATGATCCGGGATTTCATCTCCCGTTTTGCCAGTTCAATACCCTGGTTGAGATCTGTGCTTGAAATCTCTTTGGCCGAAGGATTTTGGTCCCACGCCCGATACCCCACAAGTTGAATCATGAAGGGAAATCCGTTGATTGCCCGGGCGGCATGGTCAAGGTTTGCCTGGGTGATGGTTCTGCCGTGTTCCTGTACGGTGCGGAATAGGGCATCAACCACGTCAAGGTCTGACACCCTGCCAAGGGCTACGGTCTGCGCCCTTCGCAGGAAGGAGACGGTCTTGTTGTTGAGCAGGGCGGATACGTTGTGAGGAAGTCCCGCCATAAGCAGGGCCACCTTGCGGTTCTCCCGAACGAAATGCTGGTAAATGGCGGCGAGCTGGACCATTTCGTCAAGATTAGGGTCAATCTCGTCAACGGTAATGAGTAGGCCGGCATGGTGCTGCTCAAGCTGGTCGAGGATCCTGTCCATGCGCAGCCGCCAGTTTGAGGGAGATGCGTCAGTGGATAGCTTGATATCCACAATCTGGGGGATTCCGATTTCAGAAATGGAGGGCCCGCCAGGCGCCTGGACAAGATGCTGCGCGTTGCGCAGGGTCCGTAGCTCAATGTCCTCAAGCATCCCTGGGATTGCCGTGGTGCTTGCCACCACCCAGCCACGTTCCTGGGCCTGGTTGGCCAGATAGGACAAGAGGGCGGTTTTTCCTGTGCCCCGAGCCCCAGAGAATACGGTGGTAAGGTCAGGTCGTCTAAGCGTGCTGTCAAACGCCCTGGTCAGGGTCTGGATGACATCAGTCCTGCCAGCAAGGTGGGCAGGAATCTGCCCGAAGCTGGGGGTGAAGGGGTTTTCCAGATAGGGGGTGGCGTTTGAGGTCATGGGATTCCTCCTTGAGGGTAAGGAGCCAAGCGTGACGTGCTCAGTGAGATGTGCCGGATGCCTGTGGTGCTTCTGGTAGTATACCCTGCGTGCTTCTAAACTTTACTAAATGCTTCTAAACTCTTCTAAAGTTTACTAAACGCTTCTAAACTTCGGCTGCGGGTGTTGTGGCCGGGCGGGTGACGCGGCTGGGCTGGTGAGCAGCGGCCCGGTCCGGCCGCTGCTGCGTGTGGCGTGCAAACGGCAGGCGGGTCTGCACGCTTCGCCAAAGTCCCCCAATAATCGGGCAAAAGTGCGCTATCCTGACCGATGCGAAAAAATCCCGACCAGGTCCGCTTTGGCAGCTGCCGGCAGGCCGGTGACGTGAGGAGCCCCATGCCTATTACTGATTACTTGCGCCGCAACGCGACCATGTTTGGCGACGAGGTCGCCCTGGTGGAGGTCAACCCCGAGGTCAAGGAGCGCCGCCGCGTGACCTGGCGCGACTATGACCTGATTGAGTCCACGGACGCGGACTACTACCGTCATGAGATCACCTGGCGGGTCTTTGACGAGAAAGCCAACCGATTTGCCAATTTCCTTGCCAGCCGCGGTATTGGCAAGGGGGACAAGGTGGCTATCCTGCTCATGAATTGCCTGGAGTGGCTGCCCATTTACTTTGGCGTGCTGAAGTCTGGCGCCATTGCCGTACCCTTCAACTTCCGCTACGCCTCCGAGGAGATCAAGTACTGCATCGAGCTTGCCCAGGTGGACATGCTGGTGTTCGGACCCGAGTTCATTGGCCGCGTGGAGGCCATTGAGCCGGAGATTGCCCCAGGCCGCCTGCTGATTTACGTGGGCAACGACTGCCCCAGCTTTGCCGAGGACTATCGGGACGTGACCGCGGATTGTTCCAGCCGCGACCCCCAAATCCCCCTGTCCGATGACGATGACGCCGCCATTTATTTCTCCAGCGGCACCACGGGATTTCCCAAGGCAATCCTTCACAACCACCAGTCCATCCTCCACGCCGCCAAGTGCGAGCAGGCCCATCACGGTCAGACCCACGACGACGTCTTCCTGTGCATCCCGCCCCTGTATCACACCGGCGCCAAGATCCACCTGCTTGGGCACCTGATTGTGGGCAGCAAGTCTGTGCTTCTGCGCGGTGTGAGCCCCCAGACCATCTTCCAGACCATCTCCTCCGAGGGCTGCACCATCTGTTGGCTGCTGGTGCCCTGGGCTCAGGACATCCTGCTGGCCATCGAGGAAGGCCGCCTGAAGCTGGAGGATTACAAACTGGACCAGTGGCGCCTGATGCACATTGGCGCTCAGCCGGTGCCAAAGTCCCTGGTGGCAAAGTGGCTGGAAATCTTCCCTCATCACCAGTACGACACCAACTATGGTCTGTCAGAGGGCATGGGCCCGGGCAGTGTGCATTTGGGCGTGGAGAACATCCACAAGGTGGGTGCCATTGGCATCCCCGGTTACGGCTGGGAGGCCAAGCTTATTGATGGCGAAGGGAACGTGCTGGAGAATCCTGCGGCTGGTGCTGGTGGCTCCGACGGCGCTGCCGCCGCGGATGGAAGCGTCACCGGCGAGCTGTGTCTGAAGGGCCCGGCGCTCATGACCTGCTACTATAACAACCCCAAGGCAACCGCTGAGACCATGGTGGACGGCTGGTTGCTTACTGGCGACATTGCCCGCAGGGATGCGGATGGATTCTACTGGCTGGTGGACCGTAAGAAGGACGTGGTCATCTCTGGTGGCGAGAACATTTACCCCGTGGAGATTGAAAACTTCCTTTCCGCCAACCCCGCCATCAAGGACGTGGCGGTTATTGGCACTCCCGATTCCCGTCTGGGAGAGCTGTGTACCGCCATTATTGAACTGAAACCCGAGTTCGCGGACACCACCGAGGAGCAGATCAACCAGTTCTGCCTGGGTCTGCCCCGCTACAAGCGCCCCCGCAAGATCATCTTTGCTCCGGTGCCCCGCAACGCCACGGGCAAGATTGAAAAGCCAGTGCTGCGCAAGCGCTACGGCGCCGAGGGTCTGGTGGCTCTGGAGAACGAATCTTAGTCTGCCGCTCGTGTCGGCCTGCGCATCCCTGCCGCAGGCGGTCGCTCCACCCCCGAGCCTAATTGCACGTTTACCGAATTGCCCTGGATTGACCAGGGCGATTTGTATACACTTCTGCCCACGTATCCCTCAGGCCTGTCATCTGCAGGCGTCCATTCTTGCCACGACCCAGGACGCTTCGACAGGCAATGTACGACAGGAGCGCCCATGTTGGCCTCCTTGACCCAAAAGGACTTGAATATGACTGAATCCTCCGCACTTCAACCCCGCGCCAGATGGTCCGGTAAGTGGGCGTTCATTCTTGCCGCCGCGGCGTCAGCCGTGGGCCTGGGCAATCTGTGGCGCTTCCCTTACCTGGCTGCAAAGTACGGCGGCGGCACCTTCCTGCTGACCTATCTGGTGCTGGTGTTTACCTTTGGTATTTCGCTGCTGCTCGTTGAGACTGCCCTTGGCCGTAAGACTCGCCTGTCTACCATCGGTGCGTATAAGGTCTACGGGAGGAAGTTTGCCTTCATTGGCGTGCTGGCGTCCCTGGTGCCCTTCCTGATTACTCCGTATTACTGCATCATCGGTGGCTGGGTTACCAAGTATCTGGCCTCTTATGTGGCCGGTGGGGCGACCACCCTGGCTGACGGTGGCGGGTACTTCGTGTCCTTTATCAGCCAGAATCAGACCTTCTTCTGGACTATCCTGTTCATGGCCTGCGTGTTCTTCGTGGTGGCCCGGGGTGTGAAGGGCGGAATAGAAAAGGCCAACGTTGTCATGATGCCCCTGCTCATCCTCATGGCGGCGGGCCTGGCCATCTTCACCCTGTGCCAGCCGGGCGCTCTTGAGGGTGCCGCCTACTACCTGACCCCGGATTTCTCCAAATTCAGTCCTGAGCTTTTGATTGCTGCCATGGGCCAGATGTTCTACAGCCTGTCTTTGGCCATGGGCATCATGGTTACCTATGGCTCTTACCTGGACAAGAAGGAGAGCCTGACCCACGCCACCACCCGCATTGGCGTCTTTGACATTGGCGTGTCCTTCCTGGCCGGTCTGATGATTGTCCCCGCCGCCTTTATGGCTTTGGGTTCTGGCGAGGCCGTGGCGGAAAACGCCGGCCCCGGACTGATGTTCATCATCCTGCCGGAGCTGTTCACCAGCTTGGGGTCTCTGGCCAACGTCTTTGGCGCCGTGTTCTTCCTGCTGGTGTTCTTTGCGGCTCTGACCAGCGCGATCTCCCTGACCGAGACCTGCGTGTCCATTGTTGCCGACGGTCTGAAGTGCACCCGTAAGCGGGCCATGGTCATTTCCTTCACCTTCTTCATCCTGGCGGGCATCCTGGTGAACCTGGGCTACAACGGCCTGTCCTTCATTCAGCCCCTTGGCGAAGGCTCCACCATCCTTGACTTTGTGGACTTCCTGTCCAATTCCGTGATGATGCCCATTGTCGCGTTGCTGACCTGCATTTTTGTGGGGTGGATTATTAAGCCCCAGGAGCTTATCTCTGAGATTAAGGAAGGCTCCTCCTTCAAGCTGGAGAAGGCCTGGGTGGTCATGGTCAAGTACGTGGCCCCCGTGCTGGTGGTGGTTATCCTGGTTGCCTTTGTGGGCAGCGCCTTTGGGGTGATTTCCTTCTAGCCTTCTTTTGGTAAGACGCCTTCTGGCAAAGTGCGTGAACGCATATGAGAGGCGGGCTGCGGCTCAGGGGAGCTGCAGCCCGCATTGTTGTATGTGGGTGACAAACGTGGCGGCATGGTCGGCGGAGCCGCCAGCGGAGGGCGTAGCCGCCAGCAGGGCAAAGCCGCTGGCGGTGGGCGGAGCCACCGCCAGGGCACCTTACAGATTCACGCTGTGGATTCGGTCAAGGGATGCGCCAAAGATCTTTTCGCCAAGCTGCTCAAACTCCTGTGGGTCACAGCTGGTGGTGGCAAAGGTGTACACCGGATCATGGGTGGCTTCGCACAGGTGGTCTCGCAGCTCAAGGGTGCGCATCACGTCGTGGGCGGTTTCCCGGGCGGAGTTAATCAGGCGGACGTGGGGCCCGGCCACCCGGGAAATCAGAGGCTCGATGACCGGGAAATGGGTGCAGCCGAGTACCAGAGTGTCTACCCCAGGAGCCAGAGCCGTCTGGATGATTTGCGCTGCGGCCGCTTCCTTTTCCGGGTGGTGAGCCAGGCCAAACTCTGGGGTGCGGATGTGCGTCTCAAATTCCGGATCCTCCCGAAGCCCTCGTTCTACCAGGTCAACAAAGAGTGGCGCGGCAACGCTGGTAACCTGCACGCCCGCATCCAAAGCTGCGATGGCGGCGTTGTACGCCCCGCTGTCCACGGTGCCCTGGGTTGCCAGCACTCCCACCTTGCGGCTGCGGGTGGACCGTACCGCGGCCCGAGCTCCTGGCTCCACCACGCCGATGATGGGCACGTCAAACTCCCGCTGGGCCATGGCAAGCCCTGCTGCGGTGGCGGTGTTGCAGGCAATCACGATGATCTTCACGCCCTGTTCCCGCAGGTAGCCGCAGATCTGGCGCACGAATCCCTGCACCTCTGCTTGGGGCCGGGGCCCGTAGGGGCAGCGGGCAGTGTCTCCAAAGTACACGATGCTTTCCTGGGGCAGAGCCTCTCTGATGGTTCGGGCCACGGTAAGCCCGCCAAATCCCGAGTCGAAAATCCCGATGGGCGCGTTGTTCATGAATTATTCCGTTCTGAGAATTGTCTTGCGGGCGTATTCCACCAAATCCTGGGGCGTATTGGGAATATGCTCCTCCACCACTGCGTCAAGGAGCCGGTCGATCACGCGTCCCAGTTCAGGACCGGGGGAAAGCCCCAAGGCGTCCATGAGGAACCGTCCGTCTACCGCTAGATCCTTTGGGGTTGCGGCATCAATCAGCCCCATATGGGGAAGCTCCTGCCTAATTCGGGAAATCTGTTCTGCATCCGGAGCGGACAGGGCGGGATTCTGCGCCCGCAAATCCGCTTCCCGAAGAGCCAGCAAATCCTGGTAAAAAGCGATGCCTTGGGCTTGTCCTCCCAGGTCACGGGCAAATCTGCTGGCCTGTCTGCGCATGATAGGCGTGGTGAAGGGGTAGCGGATCTCATGCTCGAGAACCAGCTTAATCACCCGGGCGGACAGCTCTCGGGGGGCGCGCAGCCTGCGGGAGAAGGCCATAGTGGCGTATTCGCTGCTCACCAAGGGGTGCCGATGGAAATGGGTGGTCCCATCTACGTCAACCACCAGACAAGTGGGTTTGCCTGAGTCATGGAACAGGGCCGCCCATCGCAGGGCCGGCAGCGCCGGTGCGGCCTCTACTGCGCGAATGGTGTGCTCCCACACGTTGTACAGATGCCGAGGGTGAACCTGGGGGCAGGTTGCCATGGGGGCAAGCATGGGGAGCACCACAAACACCACGTCGGCGAACTCCCGCAGCACTCGGGCGGCATGTGCCCCGCACAACAGCCTGGTCAGTTCCGAAGTCTTCCGTTCGGCGCTGATGCGATCAAGCAAGGGGCCGCACTGATGGATGGCCTGGGCGGTGGACGTTTCGACATCAAAACCCAGCTGGGCGGAAAACCGCATGGCTCGCAGCACCCGCAAGGCGTCTTCCTCAAACCGCGCGAAGGGGTCTCCCACGGCCCTGATCAGGCCCAAGGCCACGTCTTGCCTGCCGGAGAAGGGGTCTTCCAGCCGTTGGTCAAAGGGGTCGAAGGCGATGGCGTTGATGGTCAGGTCTCTGCGGGAGAGGTCCTGGCGGATGGAGGTGACGAAGCGTACCGAGTCTGGGCGGCGGCCGTCGGTGTAGGGGCCTTCGGCGCGGTAGGTGGTCAGCTCGATGATGTGGGTGGGGTCCCCGTCCGGGTGGATGACAGTGATGGTACCGTGCTTGATGCCAGTGGGGCTTGTGGGCACCCCGGCGTCCTTGAGGACCTGGGCGGATTGCTGCCAGGTGGCGTTGGAGCAGGCGTCATAGTCGTGGGGCTCCTTGCCCATGAGGGCATCGCGGACGCAGCCTCCCACCAGGTAGGTCTCCCATCCAGCGTTGCGTAAGGGCTCGAGCAGGTCTGTGACCCATGAGGGCACGGGCACGATTTCGGAAGTGTGTGCGCTGGCGGGCGTGGTTTGGCTCGCGCGCTCGGGCGCGTTGGCAGGCGTGTGCGTACTCATGGGATCACCTCCTCAGGAGCGGACGGGTTGGGGGTGCCGACGGGCGCGGCTGCCCCGGCGGGTGTGGCCGACCCCGCGGGCACGGCTGCCCCGGCGGCCCGGGACGCTTCGACATCCGAAGTCTGGGGCTCCCACAGCAGGGTTGCCGCTAGCAGGGTAAAGTTTATGGCCACCGACAGCACGTACCCCTCCATCATGCCGTAAATCCCGAAAATGGCAATGATGCACACCAGGCCAAGGTCCCCTTTTCGGGCGGCGGTCTGCCCCGCCTTCAGGTACGCCCAGCCAAACAGCACCCAGGACAGCAGGCCAAAGCGGACGAAGAGCTGGATGTAGGCGCAATCTAGGGGGAAGCTGTCCGACGTGGTATCCATGACGGTTTCGATGAGGGCGGGCTGGCCGAAGAGGGTCAGGCCGAAGTGCTGATAATAGGTGTGGCCCTTTGACAGCCGATGGGAGAACAGCCCGTCCAGGAAATCCGAGATGATGCCGCCCTCGGTGTAGCCCATGGCAAAGAGCGCCCCGATCGCCGCGCAGCAGGGGATTACCCAGGGCAGCAGGTCCACCGCATCTTTGGCAAACCTGTTGGCCAGGGGTTTTGCCACCGCCGCCAGAAGCAGGCAGGCGCCTACGGCTCGGGACCCGCAGGCCAGCAGCACAAACGCAGCCACCGCCACCAGTGCGATCCTGTCTGCGTGGGTCTGCCGGTCCCAGCGCAGATAGGCCACCACCAGGCTCAGACCCAAAATCACCGCCGCCAGCCCGTTGGGATTCACGTACCCGGCCAGCAGCAGGGTGCCCTCTCGGGGAAACTGCCCGGTCATGGGGGCCAGCCCCAGGCACGCCATGAGGAAGGGCCCCGTCAGCGCCGCCGCCAGCACCGGGACGTAGAGCCCCACCGCCTTCCTGAACGAAATCCCCTGGCACCCGCAGGCCAGCATGCACAGTATGGCGAAGCGTACGTTTCCCGAGCTCACGGCGCAGGCCGCCGCCACCCCAACGGCGGCAAGGACCATCAGGGCCTGCCCGCGGGTGTATCGCTGGAAGCCGAGGATTCTTACCAGCAGCAGCCCCATGGCAACCAGCTCCGGGATGGTGACGGGCTGCCAGAGTATGTATCCCAGGAACATGAGTAGAAGTGCCAGGTAGAACAGGATTTTGCTGACGAAACGTACCTTTTCGGGACCCAATGCGGCCTCTAGGCGGTCAAGCAGGGGATGGGGGAGGGGTGCGGCCAGCGCGGCGCGTATTTGCTGCATTGGACTTTGCTGGCGAGCCACGGTGCCCCCCTTTCGTGTGCGTTGCCGGGCGGAGTGGGCCGCCGGGCGGAGTGGACCGCCGGGCGGATGGGGCCAGGCGGGGCAGGACGCTTCGACAGGTAAATATGTACGGATTGCCCATTGTACGCGGGAAACGGGGCGATGGGTTGACGGCCGATGACGAAACACGGGAGATTCTGGGGAAACTGGGGAAACTGCCAGCCTGGGGAAAAAGAAATGCCGCGCGCCCGCTTTCTTCCGTGGGTTTTAGTATTCTTTGGTATTGGCGGATTTGGCCGCTCCGATTGCTGATTCGGGGCAGGGCGAGGCGCTGCATGCGGACGGTTCGTCCCATGGGAGCATAGTGCGAGACGAAGGATGTCCATGGACCTCACTCTTGTGGCCTTTTTTGAGCAAGCCGCGAACTTTCCTGTGTTGTACCTCATTCTTGTTCTGGTGATTGGCGTGACGGTGGTCTCTGGTGCCACCGACGCTCCCAATGCGATTTCCACGGTGGTGTCTACTCGGTGCATGTCGCCGAACGCGGCCATCCTGCTTGCGGCGGTGTTTAATTTTGTGGGCCTGGTGGGCATGACCTATGTGTCGACCGCGGTTGCCAAGACCATGTTTGGCATGGTGGACTTTTCCGGTAGCACGGATATGGCGTTGACGGCGTTATGCGCAGCCATGATTGGCGCCATTGTCTGGGGCGTGTTCTGTTGGACGTTTGGCATCCCCTGTTCAAAGTCCCATTCCCTGATTGCCGGTATTACCGGCGGCGCCATTGCCCTGAACGGATGGGCGGGCGTGGTTCCTAGCGAATGGGCCAAGGTCATTTACGGCATGGTGTTTTCCCTGGTGGCAGGCTTTGCGCTGGGCTGGCTGTTTAACAAGCTGATCGAATTTGTGTTCCGCGGGGTGAATCGCAGGGTGGCAAACACCGGCTTTACCATCGTGCAGGACGTGTGTGCGATTGCGTTGTCGTTCTTGCATGGCGCGCAGGACGGACAGAAGTTCATGTCCATTGCCATGCTGGGTATCGCCCTGTCCTTTGGCAACCCCGAGCCCGATGCCTCAGGTTTCCCCCTTTGGCTGATGATCGTGTGCTCTCTGGCAATCTCTCTGGGCACCGCGGTTGGCGGTAAGAAGATAATCAAATCTGTGGCTATGGACATGGTTACCCTGGAGAAGCATCAGGGTGCCGCGGCCAACTTCTCCACCACGTTTACCCTGCTGGTGGCCAGCCTGACCGGCATGCCCGTGTCCACGAGCCATTGCAACACCTCTGCCATCATGGGCGTGGGCACCGCGAAGAACCCTCGGAAGGTGGACTGGTCTCTGGCAAAGAACATGCTGATGGCGTGGGTGATTACCTTTCCCGCCTGTGGTGTCATTGGCTTTGTGCTGGCAAGGGTGTTCATGTTGGTGTTTTAACCCGCGTGTTGTTTGGCTTGCGCGCCGCCTTAGCTTGCGCGCCGCGGCCCCCTCCGCCCCGATCCGCGGACGCCGACAGGCGGCACGCGGCCCGGTTCGCCCCGGCCGCCCCGGTCCACCCCGGCCCGTGGACGTTTTCGACGATTGGGAGTCCAAACGGGGTGGTCGTGGACGAAATCGACGATTGGGAGTGCAAATCGGGGCCCCGGATGGACGTTTTCGACGATTGGGAGATCAAAATGGACGAAAATGACGATTGGGAG
>JAQXQN010000008.1 GCA_029101185.1 Eggerthellales bacterium
CAGTCAGGGTAGCGCTGGTGCAGGGCAGACACCAAATCGCACAGCCGCTGGTCGGTGAAGTAGAGGTCTTCTCCGCCCTGGATGACGAAGGTACGAAACCCCAGTTCATATCCTGTATCCGCGCAATCAAGGACCTGCTGGGCGGTCAGCCGGTACCGGTGCGCCTGACGGTTTGAGCGCCGCAGGCCGCAATACAGGCAATCATTGGCGCAGTGACTGGTCAGCTCAATCAGCCCCCGAGTGTAAATGCGATCCCCAAAATGCTGGCGGCGGATGCGAGTTGCCGCCTGAGCAAGCCGATGGGCCTGATCAGGGGTGCATCCAGCAATCAGGTCCCGATACTCATCAAGGGCAAGGGACCCGTTGGCTATCAACTTGTCGGCAAGATCCATACCGGGTCCCTCCTTTCGTGCGTTGGTCGAACGCTTCCCACGCAGCGGACGCACGCTTCTCGCAGCGGACGCACGCTTCTCGCAGCGGGCGGGCGCCTCCCGCAAGCCTTGTGCTGTTACTAAATCTCCCAAGCGGCCTGGTTGGTGTGAAGCCACGCCTCCGCCGTATGGGACATCGGCGTCCCCAATTCCGTTTTTGCATACAATGCCTGGATGCTGGCATTCTCGTGGGAGAACCGAGTCCGCCCGTCCGCATCGATGCCGTTAAGCACCGCGGCACGCTCGGGCCCCAGCTCCTGATTGAAGGAGATGGGCTGACCACCGCCGGCAACGCACCCGCCAGGGCATGCCATGATCTCAACAAAGTCGTAGCCAACCTGGCCTGACTCAAGCGCATCCAGCAGCTTTGCGGTGTTTTCCAGCCCGCTTGCCACCGCAATCTTGAGATTAAGCCCCGCAACGGACAGAGACTTGTCCAGCCAGGGGTGCTCGGGGGTAGCGGCAGTGGTGTCGCACACCTCCAGAGGCGGATTCTCTCCCGTGAGCATGAAGGCCGCAGAACGCAGCGCCGCCTCCATCACGCCTCCGGTGCGGCCGAAAATGGCACCGGCTCCCGTGGACTCGCCCAGGGGGTCGTCAAAGGGGGTTTCCTCAAGAGCAGCGCAATCCACAGCAAACATATTCAGCAGCCGATCCAGCTCCCGCACGGTGAGCACGGCGTCCACATCCGCAACCGTCGTGGCCAGTTGCGGCACATCGCACTCGTACTTCTTGGCCAGACAGGGCATCACCGACAGGCAGAACACCTTCTTGCCCGCCAGGTCAGCACGCTTCGCCAGGGTATTCTTCACCACCGCACCAAGCATCTGATGAGGGGATTTGCTCGACGAAAGCTGGCTCACAAACTGGGGATAGTGCAGCTTGGCGAAGCGTACCCATCCTGGGCAACAGCTGGTGAACATGGGACGAGGCTTGCCGGCGTTGATCCAGTGGATGAACTCGCTGCCCTCCTCCATGATGGTCAGGTCCGCAGCAAAGTCCGTATCGTAGACGTAGTCAAATCCCAGGGCTCGCAGTGCGGCAGCCAGGCGCCCCTCCGTGGCATGGGCGCGGTCAAGACCCACGCCCTCGCCCCAAGCAGTGCGCACCGCGGGGGCGGCCTGCACCACCGTGACCACATCAGGATCGGCCAGAGCGGCAATCACCCTGTCCACATCGGACCTTTCGGTGAGAGCCCCCGTGGGACAATGGGTGATGCACTGGCCGCACAAAGCGCACTTGGCGGCATCAATGGTCAAGCCGTCGCGAACCTTCACGGCGCGGTTTGCGGCAGGGCCGGAGAACTCCCACACGGCGCAATGCTGCACCTTGGCGCACTCTGCCACGCAGCGCAGGCAGCGGATGCATTTACTGGAGTCCCGCTGCAGGGGGAAATCGGGGTCCCAGGGCTGCCGGGTCCAGGTGGAAGCGGCAATGCTCGCGGCGGCCGGAGCGGTAGCGGCTGGGGTGGCCGCGGCTGGGTCGCCCGCCGCGACCATGCCAGTACCAGCAGCGCAGGACGTTTCGCCAACCTGCAACTTTGCAGACAGGTCCTGCAGCGCGCAGGTTCCTGATCGCTTGCACGTGGTGCATTGGGACCTATGCCCCTCAAGAATGGTGGCCAGGTTGGTCCTTCGTGCCTGCACCACCCGAGGGGTGGAGGTCAAAACCCGCATGCCCTCATAGACCTGGGTGTTACAGGCGGCGGACAGGGCATCGTGCCCCTCTACCTCCACCACGCACATGCGGCAGGACCCGATCAGGTTCAAATCCTTCATCCAGCACAGGGTGGGCACCTTCGCTCCCGCCTGGATGGCTGCGTCGAGGATGGTCGACTCAGCGGGGACCGCCACCTGACGGCCATCGATTATCACGTTGCACAAGGCGTTAGTCATTCTGGGTCCTCCCCCCATCCAAAGATCCACAGCCATATATGTCGCAGCGCAGGCACCTGCCGCACTCCTGTTCCGCCTCCTGGCTGGTCAGGACCTCCTCAACGCAGTCGAAGTCTCCTTTTCGCTGGCGGGCGGGGCGCTCGGGAACCTCAATGCGTCCGCAGGGGTGCCGGTCTATCCCACGCGGGGCAGGCGGCTTGGGGTTCCAGGCGGGATCGTCCATATGTGCAAGAGGATTGCCGAATCCCAGATACTCAGAGATGTTGATAGCAGCGGCCCGACCTGCAGCAATGGCCCTGATCACCGTGGAGGGTCCACTTTGGCAGTCGCCACCCACGAAGATGCCGTCAAACGCGTCCGCAGGTGCGGCAGCGGCGGCAGAATCCGCGTCCGCAGGTGCGGCGACAATAGCCGGATCCGCGTCCGCACTCTCAGCCCGCAGGGCGCGCAAGTTCGAATCCGCAACAATCACACCCTTGTCTGCGGCGATACCCGCCGCCGCAGCCAAATCCACGTCCACGGCCTGACCCACGGCAAGCAGCACCACGTCGGCGGGAATGCGCATCAAGGGACGCTGAGCGTCAACGGAAGCGGGACGTCCGCCCCGAACCCGAGAGATCATCTGGGGCTGGATCACAACCGCCGTGGCCCTGCCCGCTTCGTCAGCCTCAATCCTCACGGGAGACTGCAGAGTCACCATCTCCACACCCTCGGCGATGGCGGCCTCCACCTCCGTTGCCAGAGCGGTCATATCCGCCTGCCTGCGCCGATACACGCAAGAAACCTCCGCCGCGCCAGCGCGCACTGCAGTGCGGCAGCAGTCCATGGCCACGTTGCCGCCGCCAATGACCACCACCCGCTTGCCCGTGTAGTCGGGAAGCTGGCCGTCACCTGCCCGGCCCAGCATCTCAACCGCGGACTCCACACCCTGGGCAGTGGCGCCATCCACCCGCAGGCCTTTGCCCTTCTGGGCACCCACGGCCAGATACACCGCGTCATACTCCTTGGCAATCTGAGCCAGGGCATCGCCGTCAATGGAGCATCCAAGGCGCACCTGGATGCCGCCAACAGACATGATGGCACGAATGTCCTGGTCAAGCCGCTCCCGAGGCAGCCGATACGCAGGAATCCCGTAGCGGGTCATGCCGCCAAGAGCCTGATGCCGCTCAAAGAGCACCACGTCATGGCCCATGAGGGCAAGATAATAGGCGCAAGTCAGACCAGAGGGACCGCCGCCAATCACTGCAACCTTCTTACCCGTGGCCTGCCGCCTGCGCGGAACCGGCACCTCATCAGCAGGCGCCGCGTCAACCGCCACCTTCTTTATGCCCCGAATGTTCATCGGCGCGTCAATAATCCCGCGACGACACCGCTCCTCACAAGGATGCTCGCACACCAGGGCGCACACTGTCGGCAGCGGGTTATCCCTGCGGATCAGCTGAACGGCCTGGGCGAAGGACCCTTCGCCAACCAGGGCAATATAGCCCGGGATATCCACATGGGCCGGGCACAGGGCCTCACAAGGAAGGGCCTGCTCAACCCCGTGGCTGCACCGTTTCTGGGACAGGTGACTGTCAAATTCCCTGGCGAACACGTCCAAACCCTCAAGGAGCATCTGGGCCGCATCCCAGCCGATGGCGCAATCCGCCGTGTCGCGGATTACCTGGGCCTGGGCTTTGATGATGGAAAGGGCATCGACCCTGGCCTGGAATGATTCCACCTGCCCTAAAAGGCCCAGGATGCGAGGGATCCCTTCCCTGCAAGGGGTACATTTCCCGCAAGTCTGGCATCCAGAGGCCTGAAGCAAGCTACGCATGAAAGTGATCGGGCAGATGCCAGGAGGCGTTGCCTGGATTCGGCGGACGTAGCCGTCCATGAACGGGTGGAGTTTGGCGTCAAACTCGCTGCGGGGTATGGTTGTGACCATGGTCATGTATCCTCAATTCTTCCATGTACGTCGGGCAGAGGCCCCTGTCCCGGCCGCGGGGCAAGGCTGTGGACCAGAGGCCGAGGCCAGGGCTGGGGCCGCCCATCACCCTGCGGGCCAGAGGCGGGGACCAGGCCAGGGGTGCCCATCACCCTGCGGGCCGTTCTTATTCCCGAGAAATTTTCATACAGGATAGTTCAAATATTAAAATATGTGTCGGATTCCTCTTGACGCGTATATGGTTTCCTGATACACGCTGCCACATATTCGGCAAGCGGCAACGCTTTACACCTTTAGATAGCCTTGAATTCGGCAGTCCTCAAAATCAGGCCCGACCCAAAAGCCTACGGGTCAGACTCATGTAATGCCGATACAGAGTGCCAAAACGAAACGGGTATCGGCTCTTCCAAGGCTTTGCTCGGCCACAGAAATGAAGGATCACCGTATGATCCATGACCCACGCCTCGTCCGCTTCGCCAAAGGTTGAAGCCTCATAGGCCCGAAACAGTCGAGCGTCATAGTTCCAAATCAGCTCCGGAATCTCTGTCGTCCGGTCTCCGAATAACGCATTCAGCACATCCTGGTCGGGAAGGATCAGCACGTCCGAATGGTTCCGCACGTAATCAAACACGTCCTTTCGACTGATTTCCTGCTCGGCCCTGGCCAGGTCAATCAGCAGCACCCCCGAGTTAAAGTAGGACGTGGTGGTATTAAGCCGAAGATTGTTGACCTTTTCCGTCAGGTCAGAAGAAACGGCATGGGCCGCCGCGGCAAAAATGTTGCCCTGAAGGTTGGCCTCCCAAAGCGGCCTGATGGGGTTGATGACAAGCGTATCAGGGTCAAGATAAATTACCCGACCCGCGGGGATAGCGGAATCCTTGAGCAGCTGATGGGCAAGGAGCCTGAAGTACATCTCCACCGGATATCGGTTGCTCACGGGGGCATCAGCAAACAGTTTCTCTGGGGCTTTGATGGGGTCTAACTCCTGGCCAAAGGGCCTAACACGGCAGGCCAAATCCGTAAGCACACGATCAGGGATTTCCCGATGCACCAGATGAATCACGAAGCGCTCCCCCGGATTGTTCACATACAGAGAAACCAGCAGTACCTCAAGATGCTCAAGATAGTTCTGATTCAGAGTGCAGAGCACATGAATAGGACCAAGCAGTTGGCGTTCATCCTGCCTGGTCAGCCCTGGCGTCTGATTGCTCCGCACGTTGATCGTCACCCGTCTCCCGCCTTCCTCAGCCTTCTCCCTCGCTGATCCTTATGCTCCCACAAGCCCGTAATCACTTGGCACAACTGGCAACCCTTGATCCTCGGAGAAGGGGCAGCACCTACGTGGGCACATTCCAAAAGATCGCACAGCCCACGGATACGTCAATTGAAACAGCCACCCCTTGGCAAAGCCAAGGCGCAAACCCGCCCGTAAATAATTCGTAACCTCCCGTCATTCGTGATTTGCCGTCTGTGTGCCTCGGATTTCAAGCCCTC
>JAQXQN010000009.1 GCA_029101185.1 Eggerthellales bacterium
CATGCACCAAGATATCCGTCCCTTGCAGCTGCTTGTGGTTAACCTTATGCCCACCAAGATCATCACCGAGACCCAGATTATGCGCAAGCTGTCCAACACTCCGCTGCAGGTGGAGGTTGACCTGCTGCGAATGGTGAGCCACGAATCAAAGAATGTTGACAATGGCCACCTGGACACGTTCTATCGCAGCCTTGATGAAGTGAAGGATAAGTACTACGACGGCATGATCGTGACGGGTGCCCCGGTTGAGAAGCTTGATTTCGAGCAGGTGGATTATTGGCCGGAGCTGACCCAGGTGTTTGATTGGTCTCAGTCACACGTGCATAGCGTGTTCAGCCTGTGCTGGGGGGCCCAGGCGCTTATGTACCATTTCTACGGGGTGCCCAAGTACATGCTTCCCAAGAAATGCTTTGGTGTGTTCCCCCAGCGGCTTCTCAAGCCCAACTCTCCTCTGGTCCGAGGGTTCAATGACATCTCCTATATGCCCCATTCCCGCCACACAGAGGTACGGATTGAAGATATCCTCTCGCGGCAGAAGCTTGAGGTTGTGGCATTTTCCGACCTGTGCGGAGTCTCCGTGGCGAAAAGTACTGACAGCAGGCATTTTTTCGTGTTCGGCCATCCTGAGTATGACGCAAACACGTTGAAACTTGAATACGACCGAGACGTGGCGGCGGGCCTTCCCATTGACGTGCCCATCAACTATTACCCCAATGACGACCCCTCGCAAGATCCCCTGGTGACCTGGCGTGCAGAGGGGCAGCTTATGTACAGCAACTGGCTGAACTACTACGTGTATCAGACCACCCCCTACGATCTGCGAGAGCTCTAGGGGGTAGACGCGTGGGTTTTCTGTTCGGCTGCGAGAACGTGCATCTGGAGTATCCGGCAAAGAAGGTGCTTGATGGGGTGACCCTTGGGGTCCACGAGGGTGACCGCATTGGTATCGTTGGCGTTAACGGAGATGGAAAGTCCACCCTCCTTGGTGTCCTGGCGGGTCTTATCGAGCCTGAGGATGGCGTGATTCGCCGAGTCCGGGGATGCAGTATCGGGGTGTTGCGCCAGCAAGACTCCCTTTCTGATACTGAAACGGTTCAGCATGCGGTGGTGGGGGATACCCCCGAATACGTGTGGGCTTCCGACCCGAAAATCCGAGACATCATTGCCAACCTAATTGAAGATGTTCCCTGGAATGGGCTGGTGGGTTCACTTTCGGGAGGCCAACGCCGAAGGGTGGACCTTGCTCGGGTGCTTATTGGCGATTGGGATGCTCTGTTGCTTGACGAGCCCACAAACCATCTTGATGTGGCGGCCATTGCCTGGCTTGCCTCCCATTTGCAGCGACACTGGCCAAAGGGTCAGGGTGCCCTGTTGTGTGTGACCCATGATCGGTGGTTTCTTGATGAGGTCGCCACTTCCATGTGGGAGGTGCACGATGGCATGGTGGAGCCTTTTGAAGGGGGCTATTCCGCCTACGTGCTGCAACGGGTGGAGCGCCAGCGTGTGGCGGAGGTCACCGAGGCCAAGCGCAGAAACGTAATGCGCAAGGAACTGGCATGGCTGTCCCGAGGTGCGCGGGCCCGTGCCACCAAACCTAAATTTCATGTGGCCCTTGCTGAGGAGCTTATTGGGCAGGATCCTCCTGTGCGCAACACCCTTGAACTGAGAGCTACGGCCATGCAGCGGCTCGGTAAGCGCTGCGTGGAGTTATCCAACGTGACGGTCCGCTATGATCAGCTTCAGCAGGGTGAATCTTGCGGTTGCGGGCACGACTCTGTGCAGGTCGCATCCAAGTCAAACCCGTCCAACGTCCTTGATCATGTGAATTGGATTATTGGGCCTGGTGACCGGGTGGGCATCCTTGGGGCAAATGGCGCGGGTAAGACCACCCTTCTGAAAGTCATCCAGGGAGCGCTTGCTCCTACCTCGGGACGGGTGAAGATTGGGCAGACCGTACGCTTCGCCGTGCTCTCTCAAAGGCTTGACGAGCTCGAGGAGCAGTCCCAGTATCGGGTCACTGAGGTGCTTTCCAGGTATCGCACTCGCGTGGTAATGGATGGTAAGGAGGTCACTCCGGCAAAGCTTCTTGAGCGCCTAGGGTTTAGCACCCAGCATCTCTACACCCGGGTTTGCGATCTCTCCGGCGGACAGAAGCGAAGGCTGCAGCTGTTGCTCATCCTTCTTGACGAGCCAAACGTGCTCATCCTTGACGAGCCCGGCAATGACCTTGACACGGATATGCTTGCGGTGCTTGAGGACCTGCTTGACACCTGGGCGGGCACCCTGATTATGGTTACCCATGATCGATACCTGATGGAGCGCGTGACCGATGATCAATACGCCCTGATAAACGGGGGAGTGGTCCATTGTCCCGGCGGTGTGGACGAATACCTGTCCATGGTTTCGGGGCCTCTTAGGACCCAGAATGCATCGGGACAGTTTGCCACCATCGTAAGCGCCGGTAAAGTTTTAGATGACGAAGCGTGCGCGGCATCGAAGGACTCCTCTCACCCCAAACTGTCCAACCAGGAGCTTCGTGACCTGAAGAAGCGGGTTGCTAGCTTGGAGCGGAAGATGGAGACAGCCGCAGGAAAGGTTGAAGCAAAACGCCAGGAGATGGATTCAGCTGATCCTACTGACTTTGTTCTTCTGTCTCGGTTGCAGCAGGAGCTTGGCGAGCTGCAGGATGCCCTTGAATCCCTTGAGGAGGAGTGGCTTGAGAGTAGCGAGTTGCTCTCATAACTCCCGTGAGTGTCGGGGTATCACCGCCTGCGGGAAGGGTTCTTTTGATAGAATCAGCATTTATGCAAAGGAGGCGTTGTTTAGGCTGCTTTCAGGCAGGACGCTTCGCCAGAATAGTTCATTCAACTGAAAGGTGCCAGCATGGCAAACCAAGGCAGTTTTGAGGTGGCCCTCAAGCGTAGTAATGAAATTCGTGCCGACATTCCTGGAAATCCCGGGAAGTATCGCATGCTCTCCGGTGACAGGCCTACCGGAAGACTGCATCTCGGCCATTATTTCGGGTCTATCATGAATCGCGTCGCGTATCAAAACGCCGGCGTGGACTGCATGGTGCTCATTGCCGATTACCAGGTCATTACCGATAGGGACACTACGGATAACATCCAGGACAACGTGTACAACATGGTTATGGATTATCTGGCTGCTGGCATTGATCCTCAGAAGACCCCAATCTTCACCCATTCCGCCGTGCCTGCGGAAAACCAGCTTATGCTGCCGTTTTTGAGCCTGGTGTCTGAGGCGGAACTGCTACGCAACCCTACGGTCAAGGCTGAGCAGGAGGCTTCTGGCCATGAACTTACGGGGCTTTTGCTCACCTATCCGGTGCATCAGGCCTGTGACATCCTGTTTTGCAAGGCCAACATCGTCCCGGTGGGTAAAGACCAGCTGCCCCACATCGAGCAGACCCGTTTGATCGCTCGCCGTTTCAATAACCGCTACGGCAATGTCTTCCCCGAGCCCGAGGCAATTCTTTCTGACTCCATTGAGATTCCCGGCCTTGACGGCCGTAAGATGTCTAAGTCCTACGGCAATTCCATCATGCTTGGGGCAACGGCCGAGGAAACCGCCAAGCGGATCAAGAAGAGCCCCACGGATTGCGAGCGCAACATCACCTTTGATAAGGAGAATCGTCCTGGCGTGTCTGCGCTGCTGACCACTGCTGCCTTGTGCACTGGTCGCAGCGAGGTTGAGATTGCCGAAGAGATTGGCATGGGCGGCTCTGGCGCCCTGAAGAAGTACGTGACTGAGTCGGTCAACGACTTCCTTGCCCCGCATCGTGAGCGCCGCGCCCAATACGAGCGGGACCTGGATTACGTGAAGGACGTGCTGCGTGAGGGCAACCGTCGCGCTAACGAGATTGCCCAGCAGACCCTTGCCGAGGTCCAGGAGGCAATGGGCATGATCTATTACAAGTAGTCCGTATCCAACCAGATGGTGAAAGGTCCGTCGTTTTCCAGGCGGACCTTCATATCGGCCCCAAACACCCCGGTGGCAACATCTAGACCCGCCTGGGTGGCCAGACCGATAAAGTATTGGTACAGGTCATTGGCTTTGTGAGGGTCTCCCGCTTGGGTAAAGGATGGCCGGTTTCCTTTCTTGCAGTCCGCGTAGAGGGTGAACTGGCTAATGACCATCAGCTCTCCACCCACGTCTTGCATTGATAGGTTGGTCTTGCCTTGATTGTCGGGAAAGATGCGCATTCTGGAAATCTTCGACCAGAGCTTGTCCGCCTGTGCAGTGCCGTCGTCCTCGCCCACGCCAAGAAAGACGCACAACCCAGTACCGATGCTTCCTACCACTTCACCGTTAACGTGGACCTGTGTGTAGTTCACTCTCTGAATCAATGCTCTCATGGTAAAGCCTCTTTTCGTGGAGCGCCTGCCAGCGGGGCTTGTAATTGAGCGCCTGCCAGCAATGCGTGATTTCATTTGCCTGTCGAAAGGAACCCTCATGCGCGAACATATGAGTTTGGAAGCGCTCTCGAGTGATGAGCCCCAAGGATACCGTGAGCCCCAAGAACTCCATGGGTCTTGCGGGTCTAGCGGGTTGCGGGCGGTTCTCTTCGACAACGATGGCACCCTGGTGGATACCTATGAGCTGATTCTGGAAAGCTTCAGATATGCCCTAGATGCCGTCGCAGGAACCAATCTATCGGATGAGGAAATCATGCGCAAGGTTGGCCAGCCTCTCTTCGTGCAAGCGGCAAGTCTTGTGCCGGATCGCCCCCATTTGCGGGATGCGCTGGTGGATGCCTATCGGGCCCATAATGAGGCCGTCCATGATGGCCGCATCCGCCTGTTTGACGGCGTACAGCGGGGTCTTGCGGCAATGGCTGACAAGGGGCTTGAGCTTGGGGTCGTCACATCCAAGCGACACGCCCTATGTCAGCATGGGCTTGAGATTCTTGGGGTGGATTCATATATGGCCTGTATTGTGGGGTATGACGATTGCACCCACTACAAGCCCCAGCCCGAGCCCGTACAACGGGGGTGCGTGGCTCTTGGGCTTGACCCTCAGGTGTGCATGTATGTGGGGGATAGCCCCTATGACTTGATGGCGGGCAATGACGCCGGTTGCATCACAGTAGCGGTGACCTGGGGAATGTTTGAGGAGTCCGAGCTGCGTGGCTGTAACCCCGATTACGTGGTGCACTCCTTTGATGAGCTTGTGGACCTTGCGTTGCGGCTCATGTAGGAGAGCCTAATCCCAGGGATTGCGGGTGAATAAGGGTTCTGGCTCAGGTCTTCTGTCGGAGTAAGGATCATAGCCGTCGTCGTCCTCGGTTTCTGCCCGGTAGAATTCCGGCTGCATCCTTTCAGGACCGCGCGTCTGGGGAGAGATAAAAGATGGGACAACGGCGCAGCAGGCCCCATCCTTAGTTCTGGGTGCACAATTGCACTGAGATCTGATTGCGGCAAGGTGTCTGCGGGGGTCCGCGATTTCCGCTACCGTCACTTCCCCGCAATAGGCGAAGGCGTACGGGGTCTCTAACCCGGGTTTTGAGGTGATCATGGTAACCGTCCGGTGAGCCTTCACGCAGGGTACCGCTACCTTTCCCGTTTGGGCGTTAAGGCCACTGGGGACATCGGCGGCAAGGATCCAAGATCCTTGGTGGCGGGCCTGGTTACACCAGTTGACCCATCGGTCAAAGGGGTTTTTCACCTTCACGCCTGCAAACCCCGTACCAAGCATGCAGTCGATGACGACATCGTACGCTTCGTCACCCTCGGCACTTTCGGATAGCGCCCAGGGACCTTCCGGTCCAACATGAATCCGAAGCGTGCTTTGGGCGCCAGCGCATACTTCCTGCGCCCACAGAGCTGCAGGCTGGGCCTTGAGGTCCCCTGCGCCTGCGGAAGAGAACAGATCCACCTGCATGCCAAATCGGGCTAGGATTCCAGCTGCAACCCATCCATCTCCGCCGTTGTTGCCCGTTGCGCAAAGGACGGCTATCTTTGGGGCATTGGTTGACGAGTTGTTCCGCAGATGATCCATGACAGCGTCCGCTAAGGCGCCACCCGCTTTTCCCATCAGGGAGTACAGGGACGTTCCTTCCTGTTCTAGAAGGAGTTCAATCTGTTTGACCTCTTCGACGCTGGCAACAAGGGGTGTTGTGGTTGTTTGGGTCTGAGTCAGGGCATTGGCTGTCGAAGCGTCCATGGCCAATCCTTCCTGGGGGTAGTGCGTATGTGAGTGACGTTTGCTTGCGGTTTGAATTATGTAAGAAGGATACCGCAATACTGTTTGATTTTGGTAAGACCGAACAAATTTTCGAAAATTACGCCAAAATTATTGTGATTAGTCGTAAAACTGGGATAATGGGAATGACCAAATACAGACATGATTTGATGCATGAAGATCTAATTTGTTATGACTTGCTGCATTGAGAGGCTGCCATGCTAGATGAATTGCATGTGTCCAACGTTGCGTTAATTGCCGAGGCCACGTTTGTTCCTGGTCCCGGTCTTACGGTGGTTACGGGAGAGACGGGTGCGGGAAAAACTGCCCTTCTTGGTTCTCTCAAATTGTTGGTGGGGGACAGGGCTGACGCTTCATTGGTTACAGAGGGCGCTTCTGGCGCTGTGGTAGAGGGGCGTTTCTTTCTTCAGGGTGATGATTCCGAAGACGGCCATGTGGTGTGCCGTCGTCTTTCCGCTGACGGGAAAAGCCGCATCTCTATAGACGGATCCATGTCAACGGTATCCCAGCTTGCGCAATCCATCGGCTGTTCGGTTGATCTGTGCGGTCAGCACGAGCACCAGACTCTGTATAAGGCTGCCCACCATGGGAAACTCTTCGATGCGTGGGCGGGAACTTCAGTTGCCCTGCTTCATGAGGAGTATGAGTGTTGCTGGAATAGGTATTCGTCCGCGCGAAGCAAACTGGAATCCCTGATAGCACTAACCCGTTCTTCTGCTGAGGAGTTAGAGAGGGCGCAGTTCATCTGCTCGCGCATCGGGGAGCTGCGGCCATCTCCGGATGAATATCAAGAACTCTTGTCATCCTTGCCCCGTCTTGAACATGCCGAAGAGCTGGCAATGCAGAGCGGATATGCGTATCAGGCTCTTTCTGAGGATGGGGGAGCTCTTGACTCGTTGCGAGCATCCATCTCTGCCCTCGAGGGTATTGCAGGTCTGGATGATTGTCTAGGAGAATACGTCCAATTGCTAATAGATGCATCCTGCACGGTTGAAGACGTTATGCGGGATGTACGGTCTTATCGTGACTCCGTTGATAATGACCCCGAAGCCCTCATGTCCGCCCAATCCCGGCTTTCAGACTACCAGGGTCTTATGCGCACCTATGGGCCTGGTATAGAAGAGGTGATGGGCGTTTGGAAATCGGCCCAGGCAACTATAGATTCAGTCGAAAATTCAGATAGCTTAATTGCTGAGGCAGAGAAGCTGGTCGAACAGGAAAAAGCTGCCCTTATGACTGCTGGGAAAAAACTTCATGAGCAAAGGATGGCTCTTGTTGGGCGTTTTGAATCCTTGGTCTCCGATGAATTTTCACGGTTAGAAATGGGTAGTGCTTCGTTGCTGTGCTCTATTGCATTGCTTCCCTTTGAGAAATGGTCAAAATCGGATTGCTGTTCTATTGAGTTTTTGTATCGTCCTGCGTCGTCCCTTTCTCCACGCCCTTTGGTAAAGATTGCATCCGGCGGTGAGATGAGCAGGGTAATGCTCTCACTTAAGGTGGTGCTTGGCTCAGCCGACAGCAGAGAGACACTGGTGTTTGATGAGGTTGATGCGGGAATTGGAGGCTCGGTGGCAAACAGCCTTGCAGCTGTGTTGAAAGGTCTTGCCCAGACCCATCAGGTCATAGTGGTGACCCACTTGCCCCAGGTTGCTGCTCGTGGTCAGGTGCACTATGTAGTAGAGAAATCCGAAGTGGATGGGGTGGCGCGCACATCCTTGCGTAGGGTTGAGGGTGATGATCGGGTTAAAGAAATTGCCCGCATGCTTTCGGGGGACCACTCCGATGCAGCCTTGGCCCATGCAGCTCAACTTCTTGGGTAGAGCGGTATGGGCAATTCCCTACCGTAAAAAAAAATCGAGGCTCGGAGGGGAACCGAGCCTCACACAAGGAGGGAGATGGTCCGTAAGGACCGCTGCCAAAGGCAGGTAAGCTAGAAAGGAGAGAGAGGTGCTTACGGGTTGCAAGTATACGACCTTGGTATTGAGACCTTATGACTCACAGATGTAGGTATGGTGAATCATAAGGATTGCAACCTGTGACATATACCCATAATCAAGAATCTGTCCATCTGGTTGTATTGCTGCAAAGGAGTTATTTATCAGTTTGCTGGAACTATTGATAATTCCAATGCATATGTCTTTCAGTTCACTTAGACAACTTTAATGTTTTGACCATATATTGCAGGACGGATACGCTTTCCAGAGTAGTTGTGTAACCGCGCCGAGGCATCACACGTGGTCACCCCTGGGGTACAATGGCACTTCGTGGGCATCCCCTTTTTGAAAGGATCATCAATGCCGGATATTCAAATGAGGTTTCATCGTGACATGTTGGTGCTTTCGGCGCCGATGGATTATTCCCTGGAAAAACAAGGCGTTGACCTTGAGAGGGACATGGAATACATGAGCATGATTGAGCCGGAGTCTTTCTCCGACTTCTATTCCTTAGAGCGGGTGGCCGGGGCTGTATGTCTTGTGGCGCGTACGGGAGAGTTGACTCAGGCACGGCTTGCCCATAACAGGCTTCAGGATCGCTCTGAGGAGCTGGTTGGTATTGCCATTGAGGCAGCATCGGCGCTCAAACCCCAGCATCTGATTTGCGAGGTCGCCAGCTGTCAGCTGCCCCTTGATGAGAACAGCGCTACTTCTGTCAAGCAGACGCTGGCTCAGTATGCCCAATTGGCCCGCTGTATTTCCCCGTACAACCCCGATGCCATTCTTATTCAAGCCCAACGGGGAGCTCTTGATTGCTCTTTAGCGCTGCAAGCGGTTAAGGAGCAATTTTCGGGGCCGGTGATGGTGTGCGTTCATCTATCCCAGGAGCAGGAAGCCCTCGGGGTCTTTCCTGATGAATACCTTAAGGCCTGTTCCCAGGCTCAGGTTCTTGGTTTTGAATCTGGTGCGGATCCTGCGGTGATGTGTGCAATCGCCCAAGATCTCGCTTCTAAAACTCAACTTCCCATCCTGGTGCAGATTCGTGTTCGCCAGGCTACTGCTCTTGAGAAGAGGCAGGCTAGCCTTGGCGCCCCGGTTCCTACTAATCCGTACCCCTTGCCAGATAGCCTTGCTCAGCTTGCGCTGGACCTGCGTGCTCGAGGTGTTCAGTTTCTTCGCGCTGTGGGTCAGGCAACGAGCGCCTATACCGGCGTTCTATCGGCGGTTACCGATAAACTTGATTGCGTGCGGTAGTTGACATGTATCAGTACGAGCGAAGCGACGAATACGGAGAGCTCCAACGGGTGGTGGACCATGTGTTCGAGCGTACAGAGGAAGTGTCCCGTCTTGACGTAGTGGTCATTGCGGATGCCTTTGATCTGTGCGCTGATCTGCGCCATATCGTAGAGCTGCTTCCTCCTGGGATGTACACCAGATTGTCTTTATGCTCCCAGTTAAACTCCGCCATTGCGGGGCATGTTTGGGGGATGAAGTACGGTACGGTTGAGTAGACTATCTGCGTTCGGCATTATTTGAGAAGGGAATGTGACATGTCTTCCTATGACTATCTTGTGGTTGGTGCAGGGCTTACGGGTGCCGCGTTTGCTCATGAGGCAAAGGCGGCAGGTAAGTCGGTTCTGGTGATTGACAGACGCGATCATATTGCGGGAAACGTGTACACCCGAGAAGTTGAAGGCATCCAGGTGCATCAGTATGGTGCCCACATATTCCACACCTCCATGAAGAATGTTTGGGACTATGTGAACCGGTTTGCGGAGTTCAACAACTACATTAACTCCCCGGTTGCTCTGTATAAGGGCGTAACCTATAACATGCCCTTCAATATGAACACCTTCTCGAAGATGTGGGGTGTGGTTACTCCCGCACAGGCCCAAGAGATTATTGATGCGCAGCGTCAGGAGATAACCTCTCAACCCACCAATCTGGAAGAGCAGGCCATCAGCCTTGTGGGCAGGGATATTTATGAGGCCCTGGTTAAGGGGTATACGGAGAAGCAGTGGGGTAGGGATTGTAAGGACCTTCCTGCTAGCATCATCAAGCGATTGCCTGTGCGTTTCACCTACGATAACAATTACTTTAACGATCGCTACCAGGGGATTCCCATTGGCGGGTATACCAAGATGGTAGAGGCAATGCTTGAGGGAGTTGAGGTACGGCTGAATTGCGAGTATCGGGACCTGATTGCCCAAGAGCCCCAGATAGCCGATAGGGTAATTTACTGCGGTCCTATTGATGCTTACTTTGAGTACAAACTAGGCCGGCTGGAGTACCGTTCCCTTCGATTTGAGACCGAGCTGCTCGCGGAGCAGAATCACCAGGGCGTTGCCGTGGTGAATTACAACGAACGCGAAGTACCTTGGACGCGGATAATCGAGCACAAGCATTTTGAATTTGGAATCCAGCCCGTGACCGTTATAACCCGTGAGTACCCGGCAGACTGGGCACCTGGAGATGAGCCTTACTATCCTTTGAATGACGCAAAGAATGAATCCCTCTATCAGCGCTACGTGGAACTGTCCAAGCAGGAAGGATCCGTGGTGTTTGCGGGCCGTCTTGGCGGCTACAAGTACTACGACATGGATAAGGCTCTTGCTGCAGCGTTTGACCTGATTGAACAGGAGCTTCAGGTTCGCCTGTAAGGCCTACTCCTCAGGATAGGATGCATCCCGGGTGGCAGAAGGGTTGTCGCCCGGTTCTTCTGCTGCATCTGTGCTGGTCATATTTCTTCTGCTTGCCAGGTCGTCTGAGGCCCGGTTGAACTCCTGCCGAGCACGCTTCGCCCCAATCTCAGGACGGGGGTTGTAATGATGCAGCAGGGTAGGAGTGAGCAGGTTGAGCTTGAACACAAAGAACACCGAGACACCGATTGCCAGGACAATAAAGGGGATGCGCCACTCGTTGTCCATTTCGGTGATGAAGATGGCGCACACTGCAAGTACGAGGGTCCAACCCCACATGATCAGCACGGTGGTTCGCTGGGAGAATCCCTCTTTGAGCAGTCTGTGGTGGATATGACCCTTGTCGGCTTGCTGTATGGGTTGATGCCCCCGAACCCTCCTGATGATGGCGGCGGCGGTGTCAATGATAGGCACGCCTGCGGCAATGATGGGAAGCAGCAGGGAGACGAAGAGTACAGAGCGGGTGGTTGCAAGGAGGGAGACGATGCCGAGGGTAAAGCCAAGAAGGTGGGATCCGCTGTCCCCCATGAAGATTGATGCGGGATGGAAGTTGTAGCGCAAGAATCCCATACAGGCGCCAATCAGGGCAATTGAGATGATGGCTGCTTCAAATCGGCCGGTGAGCAGCGCAAACACAAACATGGTGGCTGTGGTTATGACCGTGATTCCTGAAGCGAGGCCGTCAAGGCCATCGATGAGGTTGATCACGTTGGTGAAGGCAATAAGGTAGAACACGGTCAGAGGATAGCCCCAGATTCCGAAAAAGATGTAGCCTTCCCCAAAGGGGTTATGGATGCTGCTTATAACAAGACCACAGGCAGCCACGATTGATGCGGCAAGAATCTGGCCAAAGAGTTTAATAATTGGCTTGAGGTCCTTTACATCGTCCAGGAAGCCAACAAAAAACATGAGGGCAATCCCGAGAAACACCCCAGGAAAGTGGATCATGGATCCAAATACCGTATTAAAGGGATCCTTCCATCCAAAGAACCTCACGCAGACCCACAGGAACAGAAGGGCGCACGCCATGCCTCCAAACATGGCGAGGCCACCCATACGGGCCATGGGCTTCTTATTTACCCTTCGCTCGCTGGGATAATCCACCGCATCTAATTTGAATGCAAGCACACGCACCGCAGGTACAAGTGCGATGGTGGTAGCGCACGCCACGGCACATACTGCGGCGTATTGATACCATTCCACGGGTTGCTCCTATTCAAATACGGCCTTTGACTCTGCATAAGAGCATCAATTCTATACTAATTACCGGTGGAATGTACCTTATGAGCCGCAGGGGGTCTTTCCCGTAGAAAAAACCCATATGGGCGAGGCTTCTAGCCGTCTTATGGAGTATGCCGCGCAGTACTGCCTGGCTCACTGGGCAAGATACGCCCGAAGATCATCAAAGCTTTCGGCGGCGCAGGATAGGCCCTCACAGTAGAGGTCGAAGAGCTTATCCGCATCTCGTTCCATGGTGGAGACCTCTACAGGCTTCTTTGGCCTGATTACGAATATCCGGCCCTCTTCTTCAAGTCTGCGGATTCGCCTATAGGTCAGGTTGTACTCGAAGTGCCGATACGCCATGCGTTCCAGAAAATCCGGATACTCCTCGTACATCTTTTGAGCCACGGGAAGCAGGGCGTTGGGCTTCTTCTTGTAAGTGGCGTCCTGGGTGAGTACCACCACGTGCTTGGTGGTAGTTCCCATCTCCATTGAGTAGTGAAGGGGGACGCTGTCGCAGATGCCGCCGTCTAAAAGCCGCTTACCGTCTACTTCCACAATCTTGCAGAACATAGGTATGGCGCTGGTTGCCTGAAGGTAGGAGATATCCCTTGGACTGCCCCCTTCGTCAAGCCTATGATAATCAGCCTCTCCGGTTTCTAAGTTGGAGCTGACCGCTGTGAGGGACATGGGAGAATCGGCAAAAGCGTGATAATCAAAGGGTTCGAGCTCATTGGGCAGTTCCTCAAAGAAGAACTCTCTGGTCAGCGCTGTCCCATATTGAGCGACGTTGGCCATGGACATGTAACGGGGATCATCGCAGTACTTCATGTTCATGAAGCTAGTCCGTCCGATCTGTCCAGCAACGTAGTTAAAACCCGTCAAGGCGCCAGCGCTTGTGCCGATCACATTTCTGAAGACGAGCCCCTGATCCATAAAGTAGTCTAGGACTCCTGCGGTAAATTGCCCCCGCATGGCGCCGCCTTCTAGGACCAGATTTGCGTTGAGGACCGGTTGTCCCACATAGGCAGGCTGCAGTTTCCCACCGGTTATATACGATTCTCGCATGGTTTCACCTGATTTCATGGCCAGTGAGCTCAACGATAGTGTTTCATGACAGGGCTATGGTATGGTTGCTCAGTATGCATGAGGGGAAATTTCCCATTTCGTTACTTTTTGATTGACATGGATGGTATGTATTTGAGGGCGTGCTTGATTGGAGCGTGGTGTAGTCATGGGTTTTGGCAAGACGAATTCGTTGGGTAATCCCGAATCTTTGCGCCATGGGGCCAAGGTGCCCTTTTCTCGCCGTGGATTTATCGCCTGTGTGGCGGGCGTGAGTGCGGCGGCGGCCTTACGCGCGCAAGGCTGCAGCGGTTCCGGGTCTAGCGAGGGCTCCTCTGTGCAGTCCATCAAGATAGGCACCATGCAGACGGAGGACTCCTTGCCATTTTGGATTGCTGAGCAGGAAGGGTTCTTCGCTTCCGCTGGTGTCGAAGTGTCCATGGTCACCTTTCAGTCCGCCCAGGAGCTGTCCACTGCTTTTGCGGCGGGGGAAATAGATGCGGCCATGACTGACGTGCAGACTGCTTCTGCCCTCGAGATGGCCTCGGTTGCGGTGGAGCTTGCCTGGGTCACCCTGGGGGCGGATCCAAGTCAAGGACGCTTCGGCATAATGACCAGCCCAGAGAGCGGGTACACCTCCTTGCAAGAGCTTGCCGGGGTGCCTATTGGTGTGGGTTCAAACACCGTGCCCGAATACGTCATGGATAAGCTGATGCTTGCTGCCGGAGTTGCCCAGGAAGACATCGTGGGGGAGGAAATCAAAAAGCTTCCCGTGAGGTTTGAGTCCATGACCTCCAATCAGGTAGCTGCAGCTGCTCTTCCCGGTAGCCTGCTTGCCCTTGGGGAGGCCCAGGGTATGGTGCTTCTGGCGGATGATACCACCGGCGAGAATATCAGCCAATCAGTGATGGCAGTGCGCGCGGATTGGCTTTCGAATGGGGCGGCAGTGCTTTCCGGAGTGCAGTCTGCTTGGGACCAGGCGGTAGATGCGGTAAATTCCAACCCAGAGGCATACCGAGCCCTGCTGGTTGAGAAGGCCAACCTGCCTGATCTGATCGCGGACACGTATCCCGTGAGTACGTATCCTGTGGCGGCTCGCCCTACCGCCCAGATGGTTCAGCCGGTGTTGGATTGGATGCTGGCGAAGGGATATTTGTCTGCAGAAATCCTCTACGACCAGGAAACGGGACGCTTCGAGCATTAACTTGTTGTACAATCGCCAATCGCACTTTGGAGGTGTGGCACGCACCCCTGTGCGTTCGCTTGTTGATTTTTTGCTTGGCGTAGGTCTGCGCCGGCTTTTGTACAGATAAGGAACATACCATGCGTGAGAAGCTTCAGAAGATCATCGATAGTTACGCTGAGCTGGAACAGCGCCTGGGAGATCCCCAGGTTCTTGCAGACCAGAAGGAGTTCATCCGCCTGTCAAAGGAATTTGCCAATCAGGCTCCCTTGGTTGAGAAGGCCCGCGAATACGTGCAGGCTTGTCGGGATATCGAGGAGGCGAAGGAGATGCTTCCCGATCCCGATCTTAAGGAGCTTGCCCAGGAGACCATCGCAGAGGCAGAGGAGAAACTCCCCGCCCTTGAAAGCGAGATCAAGATCATGTTGATCCCCTCTGATCCCGCCGATGAGAAGGACATTATCGTTGAGATTCGCGCCGCGGCCGGAGGCGATGAGGCGGCAATTTTCGCAGGGGACCTGTATAGAATGTATACCCGCTTCTGCGAGTCCAAGAAGTGGCGTACAGAGACTCTTGATGTGTCCCCCTCGGATGCGGGCGGTTTCAAAAAAATCCAGTTTAAGGTCAAGGGTGACAAGGTGTACTCGGTCATGAAGTTCGAATCCGGTGTCCATCGGGTTCAGCGGGTTCCCAAGACCGAGAGCCAGGGCCGCATTCAAACTTCCACCGCCACTGTGGCCGTGCTGCCTGAGGCTGATGAGATTGACGTGGAGATCAATGAGAACGACCTTCGTATTGACGTGTATCGTGCGGGGGGTCCTGGTGGTCAGTGCGTTAACACCACCGACTCTGCGGTGCGCATTACCCACCTTCCTTCCGGCCTTGTGGTCCAGTCCCAGGACCAGAAATCTCAGTTGCAGAATAAGATTGCCGCTATGGCGGTGCTTCGTGCCCGCCTTTACGAAAAGATGCTCGCGGAGCAGCAGGCTGCAGAGGGCGCACAGCGTCTTGCCCAGATTGGCTCTGGCGACAGGGCTGAGAAGATTCGCACCTATAATCAGCCCCAGGATCGGGTTACGGACCATCGCATCGGATTTAACAGTACCTACAACGGGGTCATCAACGCTGATGGCCTGGGAGATGTGATCACCGCCCTGCAGGCGGCAGACCGTGCCCGCAAGCTAGAGCAGGCTGTGTAGCAGCTCGCTTCGACATGAAAAAGCCGGGGCATTCCCAATGACCGAGGAAATCTGGACCGTCTCTAAGACCATGAACTGGGCTCAGGGCTATTTGGAGCGCCACGGGGATCCTAATCCCAGGCTTTCGGCCCAGCTTCTCATGGCCCATGCCGCCAACCTGAGTCGCATTCAGGTGTATACCCACTTCGACGAGCCTTTGTCTGTCCAGGAGCGCCAGGCATTTAAGGAGGCCATGGTGCGTCGAGGGACGGGGGAGCCCATCCAGTACATCACCGAATCAGCCCCCTTCAGGTACGTGTCCCTGCGGGTCACCCCTGACGTGCTTATTCCTCGGCCGGAGACCGAGACCTTGGTTGATATTGCCCTTGTCGAGATTGATCGTCTTTTGGCCCCTACAGATTCGCAATTCCAGGACGCACGTGCCGAAGTGAACGTGGTTGACTGCTGTACGGGTTCGGGGTGCATTGCCTGCGCCCTTGCCACGGAACGTAGCGGTGTGAGCGTTGTTGCTACGGACATATCCGAGGCGGCTTTGGCAATTGCCCAGGAAAACGTTGACGCCTTGAATGTTTCCGATCGGGTGCGGTTGGTGCAGACGGACTTACTTGAGGGCCTTGAGCCCCAAAGCGCTCAGATTGTGGTGAGTAACCCGCCCTATATCCCCGATGCGGTGATGGCCGCTCTACCCTCGGAGGTGGCGGATTACGAGCCCCATCTGGCTCTATCCGGAGGCCTTGACGGCCTTGATTTGTTTAGGCGCCTGTCGAAGGGTGCCCTTCAGGTGCTTTGTCCCGACGGCATGCTTGTTTGTGAGTTGCACGAGGATTGTCTTGATCAGGCGGCTGGCATTATGGGACGCGATGGATATCTTCAGGTGCGGATTCATCAAGATCTTACGGGTAGGCCTCGTTTTGTGTCAGGGATTCGCGGGGCCTAAAGACCCTGTGTTTATGAATAATTCTGGGTTGATAGCTCCTGAGCTTGCGCGTTTCATGGCTGACTAGGGCTGTGTGATACAATCTCTCAATACTTGTGTGAATTGATGCAAATAGATAGGGGATCCTGTCAATGGCATTTTGGGATATTATCAGCAGTATTTCTGACCGCTTTGGTGGTGGCGGGGTTGGCTCCAACGACCTTGCCATTGACCTGGGAACTGCCAATACCTTGGTGGCTGTTTCAGGTCGTGGCGTGGTACTCAACGAGCCGAGCGTGGTTGCCATTGAGAAAAGCACCCATAGGGTTCTTGCCGTGGGTAAAGAAGCTAAGCAGATGATCAACCATACGCCGGACGCCTTTTCTGCGGAGCATCCGCTCCATGATGGTGTGGTGGCTGATTATGACATCACTGAGGCAATGCTTTCTGCATTTATGAACAAGGCGCTTGAGGGTCGCAAGCCTTGGCAGGCCAAGCCCCGCATTGTTATCTGCATCCCTTGCGGTGCCACCTCCGTGGAGCGTCGCGCGGTGTTTGAGGCCGCAATCCAGTCTGGTGCTCGTCAGGCCTACCTGGTAGAAGAGCCTATGGCCGCTGCCATGGGCGCGGATCTGCCTGTTACCGAGCCTACGGGATCTATGGTGGTTGACATCGGCGGCGGCACTACCGAGGTTGCCGTGATCTCTCTCGGCGGTATTGTCACCTCTTCGTCTCTGCGCCTTGCGGGTAATAAGATGGATGAAGCCATTGCCACCCATTTGCGTAATCTCCTTGGCATCAAAGTTGGAGAGCGTACCGCGGAGATCATTAAGATCAAGATTGGCTCCATCCTTCCCTTTGAGGACGGGCGTGAGAAGGACATGATCATTTCCGGTCAGGACGTGATTACAGAGCAGCCCCGTGAGGTCACCATTCAGTCTGAGGATGTGCGTGCCGCCCTTACTCCCTGCTGTGAGGAGATGGTCATCCATATTAAGGAAACGTTCAAAAAGACCAATCCTGACCTTGCATCCGACATCATCTCTAATGGCATTCTGCTTACTGGAGGGGGTGGAATGCTCTCTGGGCTTGACCGGTACCTCACTCAGCAGCTGGAAATTCCCGTATGGACCAGTGAGACTGCTCTAGAGAACGTGGCTCTAGGATGCCTCAAGGTGCTTGAATCGCCTCAGGCCTTGCGGCAGACCTCCCTTCGTTCAAGGTAACCCATCTGCGCCGGCCCTGATGCCGGCGCTGCTGTTATGACCCGTCGCCTTTGGGTGTGGATCCTCAGGTGGATGTGGGAAAGGAATGTTTTCATGCCCATGTTTCAGGACCAGAGACGGCGTGACTTTCGGGGGTTGCGCCTAAGCAGCTCGGTTATAGCCTGCGTGCTTGTGGTGATCGGCCTTGCGCTTTGTTCGGTGTTCATGAGGGAGCCTACCAGCGGGACTCTGCACGGCGTGCAGTCTGCTGCAGGATCGGTGTTTTCTCCTCTTCAGTACGCTGGAGCAGCCATTGCTTATGCGGAAGGCCAGGCGGAAGACGCCTTGGTCAACGCCACTACTTCAGAGGCCACCTATACCCAGCTTCTCGAAGAGAACCAGCAGCTCAAATCCCAGCTTATCCAGATGGAGGAGTACCGCCAGGAGGCAATTCGCCTAGAGGGGCTTCTCAACATGCAGGACTTTTACAACATTCAGGGACCTACGGGTAGGGTTGTGGGCATATCCACAGACTCATGGAATCGGGTTGTCACGGTTGACCTTGGATCCAATGACGGCGTAGAGCTTGGATCCTGTGCTGTAAGTTCCTATGGTCTGCTTGGCCAGGTGGTCTCCGTAGGTCCTACCATGTGTAAGGTGCGCCTAATCACAGACTCCCAGTCCGGGGTGTCCTGCTATCTTCAGGGAAGCCGAGAGGTGGGCGTGTTGGTTGGCTCCATCGAGGGTCTTACCTATCTGCAGCAGGTGAACCTTGAAGCTGCCGTTGAGGTGGGGGATACCGTGGTCACTTCAGGTCTGGGAGGCGTGTATCCTGAAGGCCTGGTGGTAGGTACCGTTACCGCGGTTAATGGCTCTGCTGGCACTTCCGAGCGCACCATTGTGGTAACCCCCCTGTGCTCAACAGGATCCTTCAGTGAGGTCACCATCGTCTCTGGCGTGGTGGTTGACTCCGAGGGCGAGGAGTAGCCCATGGGCAGGGTGTGGTGGATTCTCTTAGGGCTGGTTGTCGCCTGCGTATTGCAGTGCATTGCCGCTCCTGCTCTGGTTTTGTTCGGGGCGCAGCCAAATTTCATGCTCATCTTCGCCCTTGCGTATGCGGCAACTCGCCAGGACGATTCCGCATTGCTCGTTGCGTTTTTTGCAGGTCTGCTCTATGACCTGATGGGGGTTATGCCCCTCGGATTTGATGCGGTGCTGTTCACCCTTGGTGCATTGGTGGTGTATAAATCCTGCACTTGGTTTGGAGCCGAAGACCCCCAATCCCAATTGGTGTTCACTTTGGGTACCCTGATTCTTTTAGAGTTGGCGTATCTGGCCTTTGGGGTTTTTGCTTGCCATGCCGCTATGCTAGGAGCCCTGGTCCGCTGTTTGGTCTGTCTGGGCCTTGATGCGCTGCTGCTGGTGGTGTGTAAACCCTTGGTGCGGATTCTCTACGGTTCGTCAGAACCCGCACGTCCCTCGTTTAGTGGTGTCATTGACAATTTCCGCTAGACGTATTCATGTGTCGAAGGGTGCTGGGATAGGTTGACGGTTTGATTAAGGCAATATGCATAGGCGTTGGCATCGTGGCCGGGGTAGCGCTAGTTTTAGCCCTGGTCATTCGGCATGCCCACATCAAAAGCCGATGGAGTTCTACGGGTCCTCTTGCTCCGTTGGGCTCTGAGGTCCCCACCATTTCCGCTCCAGGGGAGGTTGCCCCTTCCACCAATACCCATCAGGGCAAGCCTCGTAAAGAGAACAACCAGCTGAAAAGCAGGTTTGTGGCGCTATCTATTATGGTGGCTGCTATTTTTGGCAGTCTGGCAGCCAAATTATGGTCGATACAGGTGCTTAATTACTCCACGTATTCTGCCCAGTCCGAGAGCAATCGGCTTGCAACCCTGAAAACCGTTGCCGCTCGAGGACGCATCTTTGATGCGGAGGGCATTGTGCTTGTGGATAACAAGACCGTTGCAACCGCCATGGCGGATGCGGACGTGGCCGACGACAGGAATGTCTGCATGCGGCTTTCCACCCTGCTTGGCATTCCTTACACCGTCATTCGCCAACGCATCCAGGACTCCTCATCTGGAGCCCAGGCCCGTCGCAAGGTGGCATCGGACCTTAAGGATCGGGATGTGGCCTTTATCGTGGAGCATCCGGATTCCTTTCCTGGCATCACCATAGAGGAGACGGCAAACCGGGTGTATCCCTATGGCGCCCTTGCGGGAGCCGTTCTTGGTTACACGGGCACGGTTACAGACTACCAGTTGGAGAACAAAGCCGAAGGTATGGACTATTCCAGCGGTGACGAGATTGGGCAGTCTGGTGTAGAGCTTGCCTACAATTCTGTGCTTTTTGGCGCCCAGGGCGAGCGGGTAGTGGTCACCGATGCGGACGGCTTGGTTCATGAGGTGGTCAGTGAAACCAAGCCCACCCAGGGAAACGACGTGTATCTCAGCATTTCCGCCCGGGTTCAGGGTTTGGCCGAGCAGCGGCTGCAAGAGCTTATTGCTCCGAACAACATCATCGGTGAGGGGACGGGTACCTCAGGAGCTATTGTCGCTATGGAAGTGGACACGGGGCGTATCGTGTGCATGGCCTCCTTCCCCTCTTTTGACCCATCGACGTTTGTTGGCGGCATTTCTCAGGAGGCCTGGGACAGGTATAACGATACGGAGCATTACAACCCTCTGCTAAACCGCTGCATCTCGGGTATGTACCCAGCCGCATCCACGTTCAAATCTGCCGTGGCCCTTGCAGGTTTGGAATACGGCATGTGCTCCACCTCTACGGATTTCAACTGCACGGGTGAATGGACTGGATTTGGCGAGGACTATCCTCAAATGTGCTGGCAGACCGAAGGACATGGCCATATCAACCTCAGGGATGGTATCGTCCTTTCCTGCGACGTGGTGTTTTACGAGATTGCCAAGAATTTCTATTACTCCTCTGCTTCGGTGGGAGAGACCGCGCTTCAGGACTACGTGAGGAAGTTCGGTTACGGTTCGCTCACTGGAATCGAACTGCAGGGAGAGGCCGCCGGCGTAGTCCCCACCCCCGAATGGAAGGCGGAGACTTGGAAAAACGCTCCCGAGGAGGGGCAATGGCAGGCTGGTGACATGTCCAACATGTCCATCGGTCAAGGAAACGTCCTGGTCACGCCTTTGCAGACCGCAGTGGCGTACGCCAGTTACGCGACAGGCAAGAAGGTGACTCCCACCTTGCTCAAGCAGGTTCGCAACTCCAATGGTGAGGTGGTGGTGGAAAGCACCCCTAAGGTGGAGGAGCTGCAGGATGTGCCCCAGGCAAACCTGGACTTTCTCAGGGAGGCCCTGCATGGGGTGGCACTTGAGGACGGTAATGTTCCTAACCTGTTTGCCCGCTATGGCATAGATGGCGCCTGCAAAACGGGTACTGGCGAATGGGCCGATCACGACGGGTATTCTTGGTTTGCTACCTATGCACCCTTTGACCAGCCAAAATACGTGGTTTCCACGGTCATTGTGGAAGGCGGATTTGGCGCGGGTGTGGCAGGTCCTATTGCCGTGGAGGTGCTTGACGCCTGCTTGAAGTTTGGCGAAGGGACCTTGGACATTTCGGTGCCCGTCACCAAGGAGATTGACGGTTCCGTGGAGTACCAGGGCACCGGCGCAGGACGTATGGAGTAGCCATGGCTGGATATAACGACGTCTCAAACCTTCGTGTCCCCGATTCTGGGTTTACTGTAAACACCGGCAGGTCCCGGGGTGTTGCTTCGGGTAAGGTGGCCCCCGTGCAACTGCTTGTGGTGGTGGCCGCGTTGCTGATCTATGGTTTGGTGGTTGTCTGGTCTGCGGTTCAAGGAAATCCTGACTTCAGCTTTAAGAAGCAGTTGTTCGGTGTGGCCCTAGGTATCGTGGCCATGATGGTGTTTCAGTTCTTTGACTACCGTAGGCTTGCGGGGATGGTGCCGCTGCTTCTTATTATCAACGCGGTGCTGATCCTCTCACCTCATTTGCCCTACATCGGCGTGGAGGCAAAGGGCGCCCGCAGTTGGATTAACGTTGGCATGCAAATCCAGCCCGGAGAGTTTGCGAAGATCACAGTTATCCTGCTTGATGCTGCGGTGATATCCCGTTACGAGGGTCGTCTGGATAGCCTGAAGGAGTACGTCAAGTGCTTGTGCATCATTGCCGTACCCTTCGTCCTGATAATGACCCAGCCGGATTTGGGCACGGGTACGGTGTATCTGATCATCGGCATCTTCTGCCTTGTTATGGGTGGTGCTCGATGGCGATACCTGATAGGCACCCTGCTTGTGGGCGTGTCGCTCATTGCGGCAGTGCTTATTATCGATCAGGTCTCCTTCGCCTCGACCGGTTCATACCTTATTCTTGACGATTACCAGCATGGACGCATCAACACCTTCCTGGATCCTACGGCGGATTCCTCCGGGGATTCCTACAACTTCAATCAGGCGTTGATAGCCATTGGGTCTGGAGGTTTGTTTGGCAAGGGCCTTGGTAACGCAACTCAATCAAGCCTGGGATTCCTTCCTGAGGCGCCCACGGACTTTATCTTCTGCGTCCTGGCCGAACAGTTCGGGTTTGTGGGGGCGCTGGTGCTTATCGTGCTCTACGTGCTGCTGGTGGTCAACGCCATTAAGATTTCCAAGGCAAGCGGGGATATGTTTGGCACCCTGATCGTCATGGGCATCTTGGGCATGTGGCTGTTTCACATCTTCGAGAATATCGGCATGGATATCGGCCTGATGCCCATTACCGGCATCCCTCTGCCGTTTATGAGCTACGGTTCTTCCTTTATGCTGGTCAACCTCAGCTTAGTGGGGCTGATCTGCTCAGTGTACACTCATCGCTAGACCTACCTTTGATCAAAGGAGCACACCATGAAGGTACCTACCATCCCCATTGACATTTCGGCGGTTATTCAAGAGGCCATTGACGTGGAGGCCGCCAGCAAAATCCCCCTCAGCATCTCTGTTCTCATTGACGATACGGCCCCTTCTGACCTTGCCGCCTTCGTACGGGGGGCATTTGCGAGCACCGCGGCTCAGGCGCGTGTCAGCCAGAATTATTTCTATGACGAAACGGCCATCTTTGATGCTCGTTGCGACATGGCGGTGGTGGTTGCTGCCGCAACGCCTCAGGTCGGCCAGGTGGTAGATTCGGTCAGAGCAGCGGGAGTACCCTGTATGGTGGTGACCACCAGTCCTGAGCAGGTGCAGGCCTGCGCCAAGGAGGCGGGTTTCCCCATTCCCGAGGCAGACCTGATTGCTCCGGTGCTCCAGGACGGAGATGTGGTTAGCCTTGCCCATCCCATCGTGGTGTCCTCCCAGCAGTTGGAGGAGGATGGTCCTAAGGCCGCAGACCCTGGGTTTGATCTTGTCACTCTTGAGCCCATTGCTCTCACCGATCAAGTGGTCGAGGGATTGTCCTTGCGGATGGGCCAGTGGGTGGTGGATACCTTCAAGACCAAGCGGCTGGCCTTTGCCCAGGCCTTCGCTTTCGTCCGTCGCCCCCTTGCCAATGCGGCCATCATCACTTCTTCGCTGCAAAACGCAGGAGTGGGGGCGGTGATGTTTATTCCTGGTGCGGACATGCCGGTGATGACCCTCAATCAGGCAAAAATGGTGTTGCAGATTGCCGCTGCCTACGGCAACCAAATGACGGTAGAGCGGGCCCGGGAATTGGCTGCGGTGGTTGCGGGTGGCTTTGCCTGCAGGGCTGTGGCGCGCCAGTTGGTGGGCGTGGTACCCGTTCTTGGCTGGGCCATTAAGGCTGCGGTTGGATTCACCGGTACCCAGGCCATGGGTCGTGCCGCCCTTGAGTACTTCGAAGGTGGCGGAAACGCGGCAGGGGTGGTCAACGTGGTGGCAAAGGCCCGGAATTCCGTGATTGCCGCCGCTGAGAAAACACCGGCAGGTAGGGTGGTTGCTTCTACGGTGCATGATGTGGCCGAAAAGGCGAAGGGCGCTGCCGCCGAGAAGGCAAAAGACACCCTTCGACAGACACCTGGCAGGGTTGTTGGCATGGCGAAGGGTGCGGTGAGTACCGTTGCTGGCGCCGCTGCGGGGGCCCTGTCCAAGGAACGGGACCTGAATCAAGCCCAAAACCAGGACCAGATTCGGGTTTAGAATCAGGCTCAAGCCCAGAACTGGGCCCGGTGCTAACGTGTAGTCACTCAAGCGCTTGCTTATCCGCTCTGCGCTCACGATTCCGTTCTCGTACCCATGCGTGCCATTGCACATTCAACCTTTAAGGAGTCCCATGACAGATCTTTGGCCCCGTATAGAGTCCCTGCTTAGACGAGAGGGACGCGCCATCGAGCGTCCTGCACGCTACCTCAATCATGAATGGGGCTGTACCTACAAGCCCGAGGCCCAGTACCGCTTCTGCATGGTCTATCCGGACACCTACGAGCTCGGTCAGGCCAACCAGGCGGTGAGGATCTTGTGCAACCAGGTCA
>JAQXQN010000010.1 GCA_029101185.1 Eggerthellales bacterium
CCACCCAGGTCACAATGTAGGACGCGAAGTAGAGGACCTTCTCCAGCTCCTTGGGGGGAATGTCAAGCAGATAGCCCAGGCGGGAGGGGCTGCCCTTGAAGTACCAGATGTGGCTCACCGGGGCGGCCAGCTCAATATGGCCCATGCGCTCGCGGCGAACCTTGGCGCGAGTCACCTCCACGCCACAGCGCTCGCAGACGATGCCCTTGAAACGGACACGCTTGTATTTACCGCAGGCGCACTCCCAGTCCTTGGTGGGGCCGAAGATCTTCTCGCAGAACAGGCCGTCCTTCTCGGGCTTGAGGGTACGGTAGTTGATGGTCTCGGCCTTCTTCACCTCGCCATGAGACCAGCTGCGGATGTCCTCGGCGCTGGCGAGGGAGATACGCAGGGCGTCAAAATTGTTAACGTCGAATTCGCTCATTTATTCTTTCTCCTTCGCCGTCTTAGTTGTCGGAATCGTTGGAGCCAATCAGGCTCTCCACGTCGTCGTCAATCTCGGCCTCGTTGTCGGCGATCAGGGAACGCAGGTTGTTGGCGATGTCGGCCAGGGCGTCGGTCTCTTCGGCCTCAGTCTTGGCGGCGTCAGCCTGCAGGGCAGCCAGGGCATCGTCATCGGAGTGGCGAGCGTTGCGGGTCTCGGCGTCCACGGAGTCAAAGTCAATGGTGTGCTGGTCATGAGCGACCATCTCCACGTTCAGACCCAGGGACTTCATCTCCTTCATCAGGACCTTGAAGGACTCGGGCACCTCTGCCTCGTCGATGTTCTCGCCCTTGACGATTGCCTCGTAAGCCTTTACGCGACCTGCGGTGTCGTCGGACTTGATGGTCATGATCTCCTGCAGCACGTTGGACGCGCCGTATGCGTACAGGGCCCACACTTCCATCTCACCGAAGCGCTGGCCACCGAACTGGGCCTTACCGCCGAGGGGCTGCTGGGTGATGAGGCTGTAAGGACCAGTGGAGCGGGCGTGGATCTTGTCGTCCACCATGTGGCCCAGTTTCAGGATGTAGGGGAAGCCTACGGTGATGGGCTCACGGAAGCGCTCGCCGGTGCGGCCGTCGTAGAGCCATGCCTTACCGGTGGAGGACAGCTGGGGCACGAATTCGTCGCGGGCCAGGTCTCCGTACTTGGCATGGTTGATGTTGATCAGGTTGCGGTTGGCCTTCTCGATAACGTCGGAGATTTCCTCCTCGGTTGCGCCGTCGAAGACCGGGGTAGCCACGAACATGGGCCCTTCGACACAATCAGTGGTCTCGGCCTCATCGGACCAGCCCCACTTCGCAGCCCAGCCCAGGTGGCATTCCAGCAGCTGACCCACGTTCATACGGGAGGGAACGCCCAAGGGGTTGAGGATGACGTCAATGGGAGTACCGTCGGCCATGTAGGGCATGTCCTCAACGGGCAGCACGCGAGAGATAACACCCTTGTTACCGTGACGGCCGGAGAGCTTGTCGCCCTGCTGGACCTTACGCTTCTGGGCGATATTCACCCGCACGTTCTCGTTGACTCCGGGAGGCAGATCGTCGCCGGCCTCGCGGCTCTGACGGTAGATGCCAATGACGCGGCCGCCACCGCCGTGGGGCACCTTCAGGGAAGTATCACGGACCTCACGGGCCTTCTCGCCGAAGATGGCGCGCAGCAGGCGCTCCTCAGCGGTGAGCTCGGTCTCGCCCTTGGGAGTGACCTTGCCCACCAGCACGTCGCCGGGGAAGACCTCGGCGCCAATGCGGATGATGCCGTCGGCGTCCAGGTCGGAAATCATGTCCTCGGACATGTTGGGGATCTCACGGGTGATTTCCTCGGGGCCCAGCTTGGTGTCGCGGCAGTCCAGGTCATAGGAGGCAATGTGGATGGAAGTCAGCAGGTCCTCAGCAACCACGCGCTCGGAGACGATGATAGCGTCCTCGTAGTTGAAGCCCTCCCAAGGCATGTAGGCAACCCTCAGGTTCTGGCCCAGGGCCAGCTCAGCGCTGTCGCAGGAGGGACCGTCGGCCAGCACGTCGCCGGCGAAGACCCTATCACCCTTGCGGACGATGGGCTTGTGGTTGATGCAGCCGGACTGGTTGGAGCGCTGGAACTTGGGCACCAGGTACTCATCAAACTCACCGTCGTCAGTGGAGATGATGATGGTGGAGCCGTCCACGTAGTCAACCACGCCGGGGTTCTGGGCAACCAGCACCTCGCCGGAGTCCACGGCGATACGGTGCTCGATGCCGGTACCAACCAGAGGAGCCTGGGGGCGCAGCAGAGGCACAGCCTGACGCTGCATGTTGGAGCCCATCAGAGCGCGGTTTGCGTCGTCATGCTCCAGGAAGGGAATCAGAGACGTTGCCACGGAGGTCATCTGACGGGGCGAAACGTCCATGTAGTTCACCTGGGAGGGATGGCACAGCATAGCCTCACCGAAGGTGCCGTCGTTGTCGCGGGAGCGGCACAGCACGCGGTCGGAGGGGATGAACTGGCCGTCTACGGTCTTGCCGAACAGGCGGGTCTCCTGATCAAACAGCTCGTTTGCCTGGGCGATGGTGTAGTTCTCCTCCTCGTCAGCGGTCAGATAGTCAATGTCGTCGGTGACGCGACCATCAATAACGCGACGGTAGGGGGTCTCGATAAAGCCGTAGCTGTTCACCCGAGCGTAGGTTGCCAGAGAACCAATCAGGCCGATGTTGGGACCTTCAGGGGTCTCAATGGGGCACATACGTCCGTAGTGGGAGGTGTGAACGTCGCGGACCTCAAAGCCTGCGCGCTCACGGGACAGACCGCCGGGGCCCAGAGCGGACAGACGGCGCTTATGGGTGATGCCTGCAGCAGGGTTGGACTGGTCCATGAACTGGGACAGCTGGGAGGAGCCGAAGAACTCCTTGATGGCGGCGGTGATGGGGCGGATGTTCACCAGGCTCTGGGGGGTGATCTCCTCAGGCTCCTGGGTGCTCATGCGCTCGCGGACCACGCGCTCCATACGGGACAGGCCAATGCGGAACTGGTTCTGGATCAGCTCTCCCACGGTGCGGATGCGACGGTTGCCGAAGTGGTCAATATCGTCAACGAAGTAGCCCTCCACGCCCTCATGCAGAGCCACGATGTAGCGCATGGTGGCGATGATGTCCTCATTGGTGAGGGTGGCGCTATCAAACTCAGGGTCAAAGCCCAACTTCTTGTTGGCCTTGTAGCGGCCCACTTTGGCAAGACCGTAACGCTGGGGATTGAAGAACAGACCGTCAATCAGGGTGCGGGCGGAGTCAATGGTGGGGGGCTCGCCGGGACGATAGCGACGGTACAGCTCAATGAGCGCCTCCTCCTTGGTGGTGGCGGTGTCGCGCTCAAGGGTGCGACGGACCATGTCACAGTCGCCCAGGATATCAATAATCTCCTCATTGGTCTCTGCAAGGCCCAGGGCGCGCAGAAGCAGCGTGGCCGGCTGCTTACGCTTGCGGTCAATGCGGACGGAGAGGATGTCGCGCTTGTCGGTCTCAAACTCCAGCCAGGCGCCGCGGGAAGGAATAATCTTCGCGCCGAAGACGGTCTTGTCGGAGGTCTTGTCCCGCTCGGAGGAGAAGTACACGCCGGGGGAACGGACCAGCTGGGAGACAACCACACGCTCGGTACCGTTGATGATGAAGGTGCCGCGGATGGTCATCAGGGGGAAGTCACCCATGAAGACTTCCTGCTCCTTGATTTCGCCAGTCTCCTTATTGATGAAGCGGACGTTGGCGTACAGAGGAGCCTGGAAGCTTGCGCCACGCTCCTTGCACTCGTCCATGGTGAACTTGGGCTCACCGAAACGATGATCACCCAGCTCAACGAGCATATCCTTGGTGTTGTTCTCAATGGGGCACACGTCGGCGAAGGCCTCAGAGATGCCTTCCTCCATGAACCACTTGAAGCTTTCCGTCTGGATGGCGATCAGATTGGGCACATCCATGACGTCGGGAATCTTCGCGAAGCTGCGACGATCCCTGTAGGTGGTGCTGTGCGCACCGCTGTTTGCCTTGGCCACAGGTCTTCCTTCCGGTTGGAAATGGACATAAAGCATTTATTAGGCCGAAGGAACCCCTGCCCCACCCTTCCGCCGCAGCCTCTGGCAAACACAGGCAGCCATGCGTGGTTATTGCACCTTGCGAGCAATTCAAGCCACCACTGCATGCGTTTGCCGTTGCGCAACGGACGGATCCAGGTCCCCCGCATGCCAAAAACACGCATGAAAGGCTTCCTGGCGAAGGGCGCAGAGCACCATTCAACCGTAAAAACGTAAACCGTATATTTAACCAGGCAACAAATTTAAGTCAAGACTTTTTTTCTTGAACTATGGAGTTTATGCGGTTTTAGGATTCTGGCCCCTGTTCTGACCAGGACAAATAGCGCACTTGCAATCTGTTTTATACTTGGTATCTCTTTGTAACTACTTATTAGTTTCTATTTGCCACTGTTTTAGTTGCTATTAGTAAGTGTGTTAGTTTCTATTTGATTCTTATTTAGTATCTATTAGTGAGTATTTGTATTACTTTTTGAAACTTTTTTAGTTTCTCAAAGTAATTTTATTAGTATCTATTACCTATCATATTGCTTACTATTGGATACCTTGTTAGTTTCTTGACCATACTTTTATAGTTTCTTTTCCATACTCTAATACTTACTAATTGATACTATTTTTTACTAGCGCTCGTTTTTCATACTGCCATCCGGTTTTATCCCATTTGCTTTCGCAGACAACGAAAGAATTCATCCAAAGGCGGCCTCGCGGGCAGGACGCTTCGACAGACGCGATAGAATCCACCCAACATTTTGGTGGCATGCCTTGGCGGCATGCTTTAGCGGCAAGTTCTGATGGCAAGTGTTGCTGACAGGTTCTGCTAGCACGTTGCATGAGGAGGCACCCATGGAATTAATGGAAGCACTGAAGCGTAGGCGCAGTATCCGCAAGTTCACCAACCAGCCCGTTTCCAGACAGGAGCTTGAGGCGCTGGTGGAGGCCGGCACCTGGGCGCCGAGCGCGTCAAATGTGCAGGCATGGAAGTTTGGCATAGTTGACGATGCGGCGCTAGTGCGCAAGATTGA
>JAQXQN010000011.1 GCA_029101185.1 Eggerthellales bacterium
ATATCGTGGTTTGCGGCGAGCGTGGGTACTCCAACATCAAGTACGTGTTTGTGGGCAGCGTGTCCACTTACCTGATTCGCAACCTTCGCTGCGACGTACTGGTGGTCAAGGCTCGTTAGAAGCTGGGTCTTACCTTGGGAACACCGTAACGGGGCTCCAGCCTAGTTGCCAGATGCCACAGCGAGGCCCCAGCCTAGTTGCCATAACGCGTGAATAATACCCCAGCGAATGAATCAGATATATATCTGTTTTCTGACCTGGGGTTTCTTTTTTGGCAAAATGCGCCGCCACACGGGGATGGTCAAAAATGCCGAATCTGGCGACGGATTGGGAAGCCCGAGGGTCAAAACAGGCCTGACTGGCAAAAAAAAGGATGTGAGGGCGGTTTATCAGTCCTCCATATAGAGAAGTGCGTCGGCAATCAACTGTGCAGACCGGGGGCCAAAGGCAGTAGCGGTTATTACCCTGTCGGCTTCGCTGTATCCGCCATCGGATTCGCCACACCCGACCTCATCCGAGTCTTCGCAGGTCACAACTTTGAAATCCAGCAAAAGGTAATCGTCGGGGGCAGCGTCCTCAAATTTGTCGCCCCATTCCACGCAGCTCACCCCGTCGGCCTCGAGGATCCCAAAGTAGTCAATGTCTTCCAACTCTTCTGGATCGTCCAGGCGATACAGATCAAAGTGATACAGGGGCAGGCGCCCGCTATGGTACTCGCACACCAAGTTAAATGTAGGGCTAGTTGGAGTCTCGGTCACGCCAAGACCTCGGGCAAAACCCTGGGTGAAGTGGGTTTTCCCTGCTCCAAGGTCCCCCACCAGCAAAATGACATCTCCGGGGCAGGACGCCTGGGCAAAAGCCGCCGCCAAATCCTGAGTATCCTCCACGGACTCAGACACAAACCTCATACTGCCCCCTTACGTAAAGGGACGCCCGAAAAAGCCGAGCGTCCCTCATTCATTCAGCAACTTTCAACGCCAATCCAGGCGTAAATAGTCAACTTCGCTACCTGCGACTACAGGGCAAAGTCCGCTTCGCCCTTGAAGACCTTCACGGCATCGGCCACGTCGTAATCGGCCAAGGTAACCGCGGAGATTGCCTTGGTCAGACGGATGGCTTCCTCAGTGGAACGCATATGGATATTGCGACCAGTGGCGTTTCCGCAGGCACCGCCAATGTGAATCTGGTCATGCAGCTGGGTCAGGAACGCCTCGGGGTCGGCCTTAGAGCCGCCGGCGCACACCAGCCCGCAGCGGCCGGCAGCAGCAGAAGCGATGGCCAGGTTCTCTGCGGAGGTCTTGCCGTTGCCGTCGGTGGGAGGATTGACCTTCACGAAATCCGCGCCCAGGCACAACGCCACACCAGCGGCGCCAGCAATCAGGTCGGGGTCCTTCTCGGCGGTGACAGCCTTGCCGCGGGGGTAGATCCACAGGACCACCAGCAGGCCCTCTGCGTGGGCCTCGGCAATAAGCTGACCAGCCTCGGAAAGCATGTTGGACTCGTACTCGGAGCCCAGGTAAATGGTGTAGCCCAAGCCCACGATGTTGCAACCGTTGGCGCGCATGTCCATAACGGCCTGCAGGTCATGAAGCTGAGCGCTATAGGGATCAGCCTGGGAGGTCTTGACCAGGTTGGTCTTGGAGTTCATCTTGACCAGGTAATTGACCTCGGGGTAGTCCGCCGCATACTGGGCAATCAGACCGCGCTGACCAGCCAAAACGCCGCAAACGCCCTGGGCGCCAATCTGGAACAGATGCTCAGGGTCAAGGTCCTCAGGATGAATGCCCTCGCCATAGAAGTCCTTGTTCAGGTGCTCAATCTTCTGGTCGCAGGCAAACAGCATCAGGCGGCCGGTGCCGCGGGTTGCGGCCATGTAGTTGTCGATATAGGTCTCACGGGACTCAGCGGGGACGTCTACGGGAACCCTGACCTGGTCGCGGTCGATCTTAGGCATGACATTCCTCCTTGATGTAGGGTTGGTTGTCCGCGAATCCCGCCTGCGCCCGAGCCCTTGCCCAAGACGCGCCCGGCCAGACCCGCGCATGCATCGTGTGTAGTGTATCCCAATTCCCCCGGCGAAACCCCACGCATCCCGGCGTTCACCGAATCGGCAGGGTGTTTTGCATGGCGAAGCGTCCTGCCCGGCAGTACCTGCGACCCGGCGGCTCGGCGGCTCGGCGGCGAACGCGGCAGAAGCAGGGCCCGGCGGCCCGGCGGCGCTAATCGGGGTTAATACGCAATGGGCGGAAACTCTGGCTCCAAGGCCCGCTTAAAGGCGTAGTGGGCAACCCTGCTGATAACCCGGGACGCTTCGACAGGGTCATATCCCGCATCCTGGAGGGCTGCCACATCCATGCCTCTATCCACGTGGTCCACTAGCAGCCGATCAAGCCAGGCGTAGGATCCTAGGGTGTCTTCGTCGCGCTGGTTGGGGGCAAGCTCCGCGCTGGGGGGCTTGGTGAGCACGTGCTCTGGGATAGGCGATACTTCGCCAGCGAGTTTCGCCTGGTCATTGACCCACGCGCTCATGGCGAACACGTCGGTTTTGTACAGACCGCCAATGGGGGCATACGCGCCGGCAGTGTCGCCATAGAGGGTGGAGTAGCCCATCTGGGCCTCGGACTTATTGCCCGTGTTGACCATCATCCAGCCGTGGGCGTTGGCGAGGGCCATGAGCACCGCCATACGGCAACGGGCCTGGGTGTTTTCGGCGGCACGGCCCGCGGACATGTCGCAGTGGCCGGAAAGCACCTGGGAAAAACCCTGAAAAGCGGGGACAATGCTGATGGTCGAGGCGGAAATCCCCAGGTTATCGGCAAGTTTTTGCGCGTCAGTCAGGGAATGGTCCGTGGAATAGGGGCCCGGGAGCATGTATCCGTGGACGTGGTCCGCCCCAAAGACCTGGACGCACATGACCGCCACCAGGCTGGAGTCAATGCCCCCGGACAGGCCGAGGACCACATCGGTAGCGCCCATACCCGCGGCGAACTCCGCAAGCCCCTGCGTGCAGATGCGATACTTCTCCTGGAGGGATTGGCCCAGGTCGAAGCGTGCGGGGACGGCGGCCTCGTGGGCGGAGGGAGCCTCGTAGGCGGCAGCCGCGGGGGTTCCTGTCACAAGGGTCGCGAAGTGGGCGGAGCAGGACGCTTCGTCATGAAGTGAATCTTGCGGGGTCATGGGCGCTCCTATCGGTGTGAAGGGTTAGGCCGCTGGCCGAGCATGAGTTAGACCAGCTGGCCGAGCACGAGTTAGGCCAGCAGGCCGAGCACATCCTGGGTGGAGACCACGCGGCTGTCATAGCAGCGGGTGAAGTACTCCAGGCCGCCCTCCTGGGTGCCAATCAGGAAGGTGCCGCAGGCGTCGGCGGGCACCACGGTCTTGTAGCCCCGGAAGTAGGCGCCGGCCAGGGTCTGGAGCACGCAGATGTTGGTGTCGCAGCCGAAGGCAATCAGGGTGTCCACCCCCAGCTCCCGCAAAGTCAGGTCCAAGTCGGTCTGGAAGAAGCCGTCGTAGCGGCGCTTGGGGATCATGATATCGGAAGGCTGCAGGTCAAAGGCGGCCAGGGGCTGAGCGGCGTCAGTGCCCACAATCCCATGATTGCCCCACAATTGGATTTCCTTGTCGAAGGCGGGCTCGTGGGCGTCGTTGGTGAAGATGACCGGCAGGCCCTTTGCCCGGGCGGCCTTGACAATCTCCACCGCGTTGCGGCCCATGTCCTCCAGGCCGGGAACCACGCCACTCTGGCCGCCCAGGATGTCAATGACCAGGACGGCAGTTTTGGACAGATCCACGGTGTCGGATTGCTGCCAGGGGGTGTTCTGTGCGACGGGTACGTAGGGCATGGAAGGTTCCTTTCTGCTATGCGTCTCTTGCGAGTCTAATGCGTGCCTGGGGTTGAGTTGCCAGACAACGCGAGCCTGTGACTAAACTGCTGGACAATGCGTACCTGGGGCTGGGTTGCCGGACAACGTTACTGGATGCTCTCAATTCTGGCCCGTAGCCAATCCGCCCAGGCCTCTACGCCCTCGGACTTGGTTGCGGAAATGGGGAAAATGGGGGCCTCGGGATTGAGCTGGGCAACCGCGCTGGTAAAGGCCTCGTTGTCAAAGTTAAACACCGGCATGGTGTCTACCTTGTTGAGGATAATTGCCTCAGCCGCCTGGAACACGCCCGGGTACTTGAGAGGTTTGTCGTCTCCCTCAGGGACGGACAGAATCATGACCTTGGCATTTTCTCCCAGGTCAAAATCGGTGGGGCACACCAGGTTACCCACGTTCTCGATGATAATCAGGTCCAGATTATCAAGGTCAAGGACCTCCACCGCCTGCCGAATCATCTGGCTTTCCAGATGGCACGCCCCGCCGGTGTTAACCTGCACCGCGGCGATACCCTGAGCGCTGATCTTGACCGCATCCACGTTGCTGGCAATGTCGCCCTCAATCACGGCAATGTTGAATTCGTCCCGCAGGGCCTCGATAGTGGCCAGAATGGTGGAAGTCTTTCCCGACCCCGGGCTTGCCAGCAAGTCAAGGACAAACACCTGCTTTTGGGCGAACAACTGCCGGTTTGCCTGAGCCTGGCGGTTGTTCTTGTCAAGAATTGGTTGGCTGTGCATATCTATCTTCATGTGAGCTCCTTGCTATGCCTGCGGGGATGGGGTGTCTTGCGTGGCGAAGGGTGCAGACGCGGCAGCGGACGCTTCGTCAAGATCGGGATTCCCTGCGGCAGCGGACGCTTCGTCAGGAGAGGACGCTTCGTCAGGGATGTCCACCTCAATGCTGTCAATGCACAGTTCCCGACCCTCAAGAAGCCTTCCCAAACCGCCGCAATCAGGGCAGGTCACGTGGTAGCGGTCGTGGCTGAACTCCAGACCGCAGGCAGTGCACCGAGATCGGGGCTCCACCATGGTCACCGTCAGCTCCGAGCCGGAAAAGAGGGGGTCGTGTTCGGTCAGGGCCTCGTAGGCAAAAGTCAGGGACTCCTCTATGACCTCGGTCATGACGCCCACCCTCAGCGACACCTTGAACACCTTGCAGGCGCCATTGGCCAGGGCGGCCTCCCGAACGCTGTCCACCACGCCGGTCATGATTCCCAATTCGTGCATGCAACCTCCTTTTGAGTTCGCACCATGCTAACCCCTAACCGTCGCGGGGGTGTTTAGGGCGCGGGCATCGGCACCAGAATTCCCCAGACGGGCCACGAATATGTACGGCAGGTTTCCGGTTTGCACCGACCGGGATGGCCTCTGGTTTGTGCCAGCCGCGATAAAAAGGGCTGCACCTTGCGATGCAGCCCCTTGCGCGGTATATGAGATAGCCAGACCTCGGATTAGTCGTCAAACAGGCTGGCCTTGGTCTTTTGCCACTGCTCCTGCCATTCCGCATCCTCGGCGGCCTCGAGAGCGGCCTCCTCCTTCTGCTTCTTGATGCGGCTTCCCAGAACCACGCGAGCAATCAGCAGACTCAGTTCATACAGGACA
>JAQXQN010000012.1 GCA_029101185.1 Eggerthellales bacterium
ACCGCTGCCCGGTACAAGAGCCCAAGCGGATACGTGATTGACGGGGTGGGCATCCCGGCTCAGATTACCGTCAACAATTCCGACTCCGCAGATGAGGATACCGATCCCCAGAGGGATGTGGCCTTTGAGACCGCCGCATCGCTGGTGGCTTCCTCATAGGGGCTTATGGCTCGTTCCCGTTCTCGACATAGCAAGACCCGTAAGACATCTCGGGCAAATCCCCATGGGGTGATTAGCATCGCCTCAGAGGGCTATGGCTTCGTCCAGACCGCAGAAGGGGAGTTCTTCATTCCTGCGTCACGGACCGCAGACGCCTTTGACGGGGACATTGTGGAAGTGTGCAAGGTCCCCTCTTCCCAGGCAGGAAGACCCCAGGCTCGGGTTGTTAGGGTGCATCAGCGAGCCCATGAGACCGTGGTGGGCCGCTATGAGGTGGCCGAGCCCTTTGGGGTGGTTATTCCTGCAGATCCTCGTATCAAGCATGACATCTTCACCCTGCGCTCAGATTCCCCTCACGTGAAGGACGGGGATATTGTCAGGGTTCGCATGACCGTCTACCCATCTCGTCGGGAGCCCGCTCAGGGCGTAGTGGAGGAGATTCTCGGACGGGAGGGCGATGCTGGGGTTGACGTGGACGCCCTGATTGCCCGTCATGGGCTGCAGGTCCACTTCAGCGCCGAAGCCCTTGAACAGGCGCAGGCTATCACCGCGGCAATCCCCGAGGCCTTACGTGCAGGCGCGGTCGACCTGAGAAGCCGCTGCGTGTGCACCATAGACCCGGATGATGCAAAGGATTTTGACGACGCCCTTTCTTTTGACCATGTCAATGGGTTGTATCGCCTGGGTGTGCATATTGCGGACGTGTCTTCCTACGTGCCCTGGGACAGTCCCATAGACAAAGAGGCCCGATTGCGTACCACCAGCGTATACCTGGTGGACAGGGTTATCCCGATGCTTCCCGAGCGGTTGTGCAACGATGTGTGCTCCCTTGTGGCAGGTCAGGACCGTAGGTGCATTACGGTGGATCTGTGGTTTGATCCCTGTGACATGAGCCTTGTGCACACCCAGATCTTTCCTTCGGTGATTCGCAGCAGGGCCCGTCTCAGCTACGGCCAGGTGCTTCTTGCCCTTGAGCAGCGCAACCCTATGTATCTCACCCCCGTGTCTGAGGATTGCAGGGTCCAGGTGATGGAGGTCGTCTTAGGGTGCGATAGGGTTGCCCGATCCCTTCATGAGCAGGCGGTTTCCCGAGGGGCCCTGGATTTTCAGAGCATAGAGGCCCGGGTACTCCTTGATGGGGACGGTCAGGCGGTAGGGGTTGACCTGCGGACAAAGAACCGAGCCACCATGCTGGTGGAGGAGTGCATGATTGCCGCAAATGAGGCTGTGGCAAGGTTTCTCCAAAAGGCCGGCGCGGTAAGCATATACCGGGTCCATGAGCCTGTCTCGGTGGCAGATCTGAAGGGTCTCGCGCCGGTTTTGGCAGAACTGGGCCTTGGCAGGGCTGCGGATCTGGACGCCTTCGCCCATGGCAGCCTTCAGGCAATCAGGCAGGTCCTTGACGCCGTTTTGGGCAGACCTGAAGAGTATCTGGTGTCGTCGCTTTTGGTGCGCAGCATGAAACGGGCCGTGTACTCCGAGCGCTGCGAGGGGCATTTTGGGCTGGCATCTGAGGCATACACCCATTTCACCTCTCCCATCAGGCGCTATCCTGACCTTATGGTCCATCGGGCAATTCGCAGGGTGCTGCTTGGGCGCACCTCGGTGACCTCGGCGGTTGAGCACGCCACCCCTGCAATTGCTGCGGCCTGCACCAAGGGCGAGCGCACCGCGGAGGAGGCCTCCCGTCAATCCCAGGAGCTGAAGCTCTACCAGCTGCTTGAGCAGCGGCAGGGTCAGGACGAGGAGGGGATCATCTGCGCGGTGGTGCCAGCGGGGTTCTACGTGCGGCTTGCGGATACCGCGGAGGGCTTTGTGGACCTTGCGGATAAGGGGGAGTACTTCATCCTGGATTCCGTTCGCAGGACCCTTACCGGCGCGGACTCCGCCACCCGATTCAGAATTGGCATGCGGGTGCGGGTGCGGATCAGCAGGGTGTACCCCCTCGAGCGTCGTGCGGAATTCAAGTTGCTGGGATAGGCCCTCTAGAGTAAAAGCGCTATACTTATGCGTTGCGCAATCCGCAGCGCTCTTTGCAGCCCGCGCGTGCAACAAGCCTTTTGCAGCGCGTTTTGCAGTTGGCGCCACGCGGTACCAAGCAATGCAGTCAGCAAGATGCAGTCAGGAGATAGGAGACGGGCTTGGCCCGGGAGAAGAAACAGATTGCAAAGAATCGCAAGGCCTTTCATGATTATGAGATGGTAGAAACCTTTGAGTGCGGAATTGTCCTTACCGGCACCGAGGTGCGCTCCCTGCGGGAGAACCACTGCCAGCTCACGGATTGCTTTGCCCTCATCCGTCGGGGTGAGGTCTGGGTGCAGGGTCTGCATATCGCCCCGTACAGCCACGGCAACATCGCCAACGTTGATCCGGACCGCAAGCGCAAGCTGCTGCTGCATCGCAACCAGATTCGCTATCTTGAGGGCAAGTCAAAGGAGAAGGGCCTGGCTTTGGTGCCCATCTCCATGTACTTTGCCCCCAACGGTCTGGTAAAGGTGGAGCTGGCCCTTGCCCGCGGCAAGAAGCTTTACGACAAGCGGGCTGCCATGGCCCAACGGGACGCCGAGCGGGAGATAGAACGGGCCATCAAGTCCCAAGTCAGATAATCGGATGCGCCGCCTGTGGTCACACAATCCGGCCCTGGGCATGCGCCTTCGTCAAGGAAGATAGGAGTGCCCCATGGGTCTGTTCAAGAAGAAGGCCGCCGCATCGGTGGGACGGAAGGTGTTTGGATCCTCCAAGCCCAAGTCCAACGCTCCCGAGCAGCTGACCGCCAAGGAGATTGCCGAGTACAAGAAGCTCAAGGCTCAGGCGGAGACCGATGCTGAGATGCGCAAGAAATGGAAGCGCTACTACGATACCGAGTGCCAGGGCGATTGTGATGCCTGCGAGTATTACGACTGGTGTCCTGAGGATTACGCCGATGAGCATGAGGATGACGAAGCGTCCAGCCCCGCTGCTGATGCTGCTGCATCGGCTACGACCGCCGCGGCGGTTGCCCCTACGGTTGCGGCCGCCGCTGTAGATCAGCCCAGTCAGGAGTCTTCTGACCATTCAGCCGCCGATGAGGCTGAAGAGGAAGAGGTTATCGAGCTTGACGAGGAGGAGTACGCCGCCTATTGCGCCGCGGTGGACTACTACGAGGCCGGCTGCGACGGCGAGTGCGACAGCTGCCCCCATTACGAGTGGTGCCCCGCTGAGGAAGAGGTAGACGAGGACGACAAGGTCATCATCGCTGGAATCACCGGATCGCAGATCAAGGGCGGCGCCGTCAAGGGCATGAACCTTGCCAAGGAGACCGCTCAGACCGCCCGGGAGTTCAAGGAGGCCATTGACGACATCACCTCCGTCTTTGACCCCAGGAAGTGGTAGTGCTATCAGGAAGTGGTAGTCCTATCGGGGAGTGGCAATCCCGCCTGCCCCGCCACGGACACAGAACCCTTCGACACAAGAACGCGAAATGAAAAAACGCCCCGACTCGTGGGAACATCCGAGGGTCGGGGCGTTTGTGTGTGCTGGTGGAGGCGCGGAGAATCGAACTCCGGTCCATACTAGAATCCCCCCAAGGCGCTACAGGCTTAGTCTACGGTTGATCTTGGGTGGGCTGGTCCGTAGACGAGCCTGCCGTCCCCATGCCGGTTCAGTCTTAGTCCGCACCCATACCGGTCACGTGGTGCGGAAGCATTCCCCAAAATGGCGTCGCCTCCGGGCGGGGAATCACCGGATTTGACGTCGCTGGCTAATTAGGCAGCGAGAGCGTAGTTGTTCTTGCCAATTATCTTGACAGCACCCCTGTTTTACGTGGCGAGGAGACCACGACCTGCTCCTCAGGTCGAAACTACCATGTCGAAACCAGTCGCCCCCGCGAGTGACGCCATAGGCGCTCAGGCGGACGAGGCCAGCCTGCGGGCCGCTATGTGGCGTGGCGCGTGATGGAGGACTGTCCACCAAGCGTTCTGTGATTGTAAAGCTCCCATGGGCGAAACCTTAAAGCCACCGCGCAGTTTCGTTGTACTCAGGGCGGATTTGGAGGATTCGCAAGATTAGAATCATACCAAACGACCCCATGTTTGTCCACGTTTTGTGAGGTTACGCCTTGGTTATTAAGGTCAGCCGCCCAAGAAAGGCCCCCGGTACGCTTCGACAGATATAATGCCCTCTTGAAATAGAGGCCTGAAGCAGGAAGGAGCGTGCATGTTTGCAACTCGGTCCAACAATCGCAAGGATCGGCAGATCAGGGAGGTGAGCCTGGAGCGCGGTGTCATCAAGAACGCCACTGGCAGCTGCCTGGTGCGCTTCGGGGATACGGTGGTGCTGTGCTGCGCTACCATCGAGGAGCGGGTGGACGGCTGGCGCAAGGGCTCGGGCAAGGGCTGGGTCACCGCGGAGTACGCCATGCTTCCCGCCTCCGGTAGCAAGCGCACCCCTCGGGAGTACAAAGGCCGCAAGGGACGCTCCCAGGAGATTGAGCGGCTGGTGGGCCGGTCCATTCGTAGCGTGTGCGACATGTCCCGCATGGGTGGCGAAGTGACCATGACCATAGACTGCGACGTGCTCCAGGCCGATGGCGGCACTCGTACCGCTGCCATCACTGGGGCCTGGGTGGCAGCCTGGGACGCCTTTGAGATGTGGCGTCGGGCCGGCAAGATAAAGACAAACCCCCTGACCAGCCAAGTGGCGGCCATCAGTGTCGGCATGGTGGGCGGTAGGCTCATGCTTGATCTTGACTATAGGGAGGACTCCCGGGCGGAGGTGGACATGAACGTGGTGATGGACGCTTCCGGCAAGCTAGTGGAAATCCAGGGCACCGGCGAGCAGACCACCTTCAGCCGCCAGCAGCTCTCTGAGATGCTGGATATGGCCCAATCCGGAATCGAGGAGCTTCTGGCACTGCAAAAGGCCTGCGTGGAAGGGGAGTAATCATGACCAAGCGCGTGGTGATTGCCACCAATAATGCCCACAAGTTGGCAGAAATCCGCACAGCCCTTGACTTTGAGGGCTGGGAGTTTTGTACCCTCTCGGAGGTGGAGCCCTACCAGGAACCCGAGGAGGACGCGGACACCTTTGCGGGCAACGCCTACATTAAGGCCAAAGCCGCCCACGAGCATACTGGGCTTGCCGCCTTGGCGGATGATTCGGGTCTGGTGGTAGACGCCTTGGGGGGAAGGCCTGGGGTGTATTCCGCCCGATACTGCGGGGTCCACGGAGATGACGAAGGGAACAACGCCAAGGTGCTTGCCGAGCTTGACGGGGTGGCCGATCCTGAGAGGACCGCACGCTTCGCCTGCGCCCTGTGCTTCATTGACGATGATGGCACCAGGGTTGACGCCGAAGGATTTATTGAGGGTCGTATCGGTCATGGCCTGATGGGAGACGGGGGATTTGGCTACGATCCCATGTTCCTGCCCGATGCCTTTGGGTGGAGCAAGTCTCTTGCCCAGGTGACCCAGGCTGAGAAGAACGCCATCAGCCATCGGGGCAACGCCCGACGGGCGCTGAAGGACAAGTTGAAGAACTTGTAGTTTCCCCTTGATGGTCCCTGGAGACTAGAGTATACTAATCGGGCTGTTCGGCGATGGATGACGAACTGCTACGGGACGTGGCGCAGCCTGGTAGCGCGCCTGCTTTGGGAGCAGGATGTCGCAGGTTCGAATCCTGTCGTCCCGACCATGCGGGTGTAGTTCAATGGTAGAACCTGAGCCTTCCAAGCTCATGACGCGGGTTCGATTCCCGTCACCCGCTCCACCGCATTTGATCCAGGGCTTCGGCCCTGGTTTTTCTTTTCCCGGACCCTTGAGTATGCTCCTTTTCGGGATTTGTGTATCCTCTTTGAAGAGGCCTGAGAGCAGCGGATTTCCGCGGATTAAGGCCAAATGTGTGTTAAAGTAACCAACTGCCGCAATTTGGCAAATGTTTTCCTCGAGACAAGCAATTTGGGACTTAGCCCCCCAAGAAACGTATTGACGTGTGTGCTTGGCGTAACTACAATATCGCCTTGCGTTTTGACACATTCAAGGAGAAGTTACATGTACGCAATTGTGAAAACCGGTGGTAAGCAGTACAAGGTTGCTGCTGGCGATCTGCTGAACGTTGAGAAGCTTGAGGCTGAGGTCGGCGAGAAGGTCGAGCTCGAGACCCTGTGTGTGGTTGATGGTGACAACATGGACGCCAAGAATGAGGCTGGTGTGAAGGTTGTTGCTGAGATTGTCGAGCAGTTCAAGGGCCCCAAGCAGCTGGTCTTCAAGTTCAAGAAGCGCAAGAATTACAAGCGTCTGCGCGGTCATCGTCAGAACCTCACTCGCATCCAGATCGTTAGCGTCGGCGAGTAGTTTTTTAGAAGGCAGGTACAACAATGGCTCATAAAAAAGGTCTTGGCTCTTCGCGTAACGGTCGCGACTCTCGCGCTCAGCGTCTGGGCGTGAAGAAGTTCGGTGGCGAGCACGTTATCGCTGGTAACATCATCGTGCGTCAGCGTGGCACCCACTTCCATCCCGGCGTCAACGTCGGACGTGGCAAGGATGACACCCTGTTCGCTCTTTGCGAGGGTACCGTTGAGTTCTCTCAGGGCGCCCGCCGCAAGGTTCACGTTCGTCCTTTGGAGGCAGAATAGCCTCACACAATAAGGAGGGGAGACGAAGGGCTCGCGAAAGCGGGCCCTTCGCGTATAGTATCCCAAGTAACGCGCACGAGGGTGTATGCGCGTACCCCATGCCCATCCCATAAGGAGAATGGAAACAGACATGTTCACCGATAAGGTTCACATCTACGTCAAGGGCGGCGACGGTGGAGCAGGCTGCATGAGCTTCCGCCGTGAGGCCCACGTGCCGAAGGGCGGACCCGACGGCGGCGATGGCGGCAACGGCGGCAATGTGGTGGTTGAGGCGGACGCCTCCATCTCCTCGTTGATTGATTACCGCTACAAGCATCATTTCAAGGCAACCCGCGGCACCCACGGCAAGGGCTCCCGTATGCACGGCGCATGCGGGGAAGACCTGGTGCTGAAGGTGCCCCTGGGCACCATCGTGCGGGAGTACGATGAGGCCTCCGGCGAGGCCGGGGAGATGATCGCGGATCTTACCCACGATGGGGAGCGGGTCATCGTAGCCCACGGCGGCGTGGGAGGCCGTGGCAACATTCACTTCGTCACCTCCACCCGCCGCGCTCCCGCCTTTGCAGAGCTTGGGGAGCCCGCCCAGGAGTGCTGGATTGAGCTGGAGATGAAGCTGATGGCGGATGCTGCCCTGGTGGGCATGCCCTCTGCCGGCAAGAGCTCCCTGATTGCCAAGATGAGCGCCGCGAGGCCCAAGATTGCCGACTATCCCTTTACCACCCTGGTTCCCAACCTGGGTGTGGTCAAGGGCGACGAGTATAACTTTGTGGTGGCTGATGTCCCCGGTCTGATTGAAGGGGCCCATCAGGGCAAGGGCCTGGGTCATGAGTTCTTGCGCCATATAGAGCGCACCGCCCTGATCATCCACGTGGTGGACATGACCGGAGGCTGGGAGGGCCGCGATCCGGTTGAGGATTATCGCATCATCAACCAGGAGCTTGCCCTCTACGCCCAGGAGTTGGCGCAGCGGCCTCGTATCGTGGTGGCCAATAAGTGCGACATGCCGGGCACTGAAGACGCCATCCGCCGTTTGGAGGCTCAGGTTCGCGCGGAGGCCATTGAGGCCGCCGGCGGCAATGAGTTTGCCGACGGAGTGGAGGAGAACTCCCGGGTGTTTAAGATCTCTGCCCTTACCGGCAAGGGCGTGGACTCTTTGATCCATGCCACAGGAGAGATGGTCCATCAGCTGCGCGAGGAAGCCCGGGCGGCCATGGCTGAGGACATCCAATACGACCAGATTTGGGAGCATAAGCGCCAGGCGAAGGATAAGCAGTTCACCGTCCGGCAGCTCTCGGAGGGCATCTTCAGGGTTGAGGGCACCCAGATCGAGCGCTGGGTGGTTCAGACAGATTGGGAGAATCCCGAGTCTCTGGATTTCCTCCAGCACCGCTTCGGCAAGATCGGGCTTGAGAAGGCTCTGATTAAGGCGGGGGCCGTAGATGGGGATGAGATTCGCATCGTGGGTCGCGCCTTTGAGTTTGAGACTCGTGAGGGCACCGAGGACGTGTACAGAGAGTTGGATTTCTAATGGTCAATCAGAAGGAATCGGCCCAGGGCGCATCCCGAAAGATTGCGGTACTGAAGCTGGGCACCTCTACGCTGACGGATGGAGATGGCCGCATTGACCGTGCCTTCCTGGCAGACCTTGCCCACCAGGTGAACCGGGTGCGCGCTTCGGGCTGGAAGGTGGTCATCGTCAGTTCCGGCGCGGTGGCTGCGGGCCTTGATGAGATGAGCCTTCCCCTGGTGCGCCCTAAGGACATCCCTACGGTCCAGGCTGCTTCCTCCATTGGGCAGCGGGCCCTGTCCGCCGCCTACGACCAGGTGTTCAGCCCCTATGGGATCATTACCTCTCTGGTGCTTCTGACCAGGCGCGATACGGCGGATCGCAATGCATATCTCCATGCTCGGGACACCTTTGGCAGGCTTTTGGACTTTGACGTGGTGCCTATTGTCAACGAGAACGACACGGTGTCCGTGGAGCAGATCAAGTTCGGCGACAACGATACCTTGGCTGCGTTGGTTGCCTGCCTGGTGGGTGCGGACCGGGTGGTGATTCTCAGCGACATTGACGGCCTGTACACCGCAAACCCCCAGAAGGATCTCGATGCCCGGCTCATCCCTCATGTGGAGCGCATCACCCCCGAGATCATGGCGGGAGCTTCTGGTGCCGGCTCAAACGTGGGATCCGGTGGCATGATCACCAAGCTTACCGCGGCCCAGGTCCTAGGTGCCGCAGGCATTCCCCTGGTCATCTGCCATGGACGGGCCCAGGATGCGGTTATCCGGGCCCTTGATCCTGCCCCTATTGGGACCCTGTTCTCCGCGGCCCACAAGCCCCATGAGATCACCCCTCGCAAGCTCTGGATTGCCTTGGGGGATAGCATTCGGGGCAGGGTGGTTATTGACCAGGGAGCACGCTTCGCCATAGTGGAGAAGGGCAAGTCCTTGCTGCCGGTGGGCATCGTCTCCGTTGAGGGGGACTTTTCCTGCGAGGACGTGATCAACGTGGTGGACGAGGATGGTTTCGTGGTAGGCCGGGGTCTCGCGAGGCTTGACAGTGCTCAGCTTCGCTGCCAGGTCTGTGGCGAAGCGTCCTTTGCCGAGGTGGCCATCCATAGAGATGATCTGGTGCTTTTCGAGTAACCTGGAGAAAGGCCGCGTTTGGGCGCATGAGTCTTCAGGCGGCGCAAGGCCCCTGGGGTGCGTGAGCCCTCGGGTGCGGCCGGAATTGTTGTAAGGCCTCAGTCAAGAAAGGGAGTGGGGGAGTGAAGGAATCCGTGTATGAGCAGGTGCGCCAGACGGCCTTGAAGGCCAAGGCGGCATCGGAATCCCTTGCGCTGATTGACGCCGAGCAGCGAAACCGTGCCATGCGGGCTATGGCCCAGGCCCTGAGGCAGGATGAGGAGGCAATCCTTGAAGCCAACGCCCGGGATATGGAGGCCGGGCGGGCAAGCGGCATGACCGAGGCCCTTCTTGACCGGCTGGAGCTGACCGCCCCGCGTATTCAGGCCATGGCCTGCGCCCTTGAGGACCTGGCCACTCTGCCCGACCCGGTGGGGCGGGTGATTGAGGAGCGGACCATCACCTGTGATCTGCTGCTGCGCAAGCAGTCCTGCCCCCTTGGGGTGGTGGCCATGGTCTATGAGGCCAGGCCTAATGTGACCGTCGATGCGGCGGGCATTTGTCTTAAGACCGCTAACGCCTGCGTGCTTCGGGGCGGGTCCCAGGCCCTCCATTCAAACCTGGCCCTGGTTGCGTCCATGCGCAGGGCCGCTGCCGAATCGGGGATTCCCCAGGACGCCATATGCGCCATTGACACCACGGACCGCAGCGCCACCGATGCCCTCATGAGCCTGCACGGCATCGTTGACGTGCTGATTCCTCGGGGCGGGGCCGGGCTTATCCGCCATTGCGTGGACAACGCCAAGGTGCCCGTGATCGAGACCGGAACCGGCAACTGCCATATCTATATCCACAGGACCGCGGATCTGACTCGGGCCTTGAATATCCTGGTCAACGCCAAGACCCAGCGCACCGGTGTGTGCAACGCCTGTGAGTCGGTGCTGATTGACCGGGAGTGCGCAGACAGGGTGCT
>JAQXQN010000013.1 GCA_029101185.1 Eggerthellales bacterium
GGTGGTGAGCCTGCCCTGTGTGAGTCGGATTGACGCCACCATGCTGGTGTATGCCGCGGCCCAGGGCGCTTCGGCAATCACCATCGTGGACGGAGGGTGCGATACCTGCAAGTACAAGGGGGCCATTGGCGGGTTCCAGGACGTAGTCAATGACGCTCGGGGCCTGCTTGCCGCCTGGGGAAGCCTGGTGCAGATTCGGGTGACTCAGGAGGTCCCCGAAATGGTCAGGGCCACCAATGTGGAAGAGTCTCGGGGCGGTGTGTCTCGGCGAGCGTTTTTTACCAACGCGAAGGATTCCGCCAAGAAGACCGCGGTTGAAGCGGTGAACGTGACGGTGGAAAAGGAACTGGGCCTGAAGAGCAGCGCCCCGACCCTACGGGATCTGATCCGGGTGGGGGCCGACGGATATATGCCCCATGCCCCTGCGCCTCGGCACGACCTGCTGGTGGAGAGCCTCTTTGAACTGGGTGAGCCTGTTGACGAAGTGACCTTGACCACCAAGCTATGGGGTAACGTGGTGATAGACACGGACCTGTGCAAGGCCTGCGGGGTGTGCGCCACCTTCTGCTCTACCGGTGCTCTGCAAAAGATTATGGAGGAGCCTTCGGAGAAGGAGCTGAAGCGCAACAAGCACGCCCGGGCTAAGGTGGTGGGTGTGGAATTCAGGCTGTCGGACTGCGTGCAGTGTCGGCTGTGCCAGGACGGATGCTTCCGCAAGGCGCTGACGGTGTCTGATCAGATTGACGTGAACCGCATCCTGGATCTGGAGCCTGTGGCGTTTTACGGCCAGCCTCCTAAGAAGTAGGGGACACGTGCGGGCGGTCGTACGGGGTAAGACAATCAGGATAAGATAATCAAAAGCGCCCGATGTCGGGCGCTTTTTGCGAGCGAGGTTGGCGCTACCGGCCTAGTCCTGGATCTCCTGGAGCAGCTCCTGGAAGCGCTGGGCGGCGTAGACGGAAAGCTCATCCTCAAGAGCGGAGTAGGCGCGCAGCAAATGTTTGCCTTCGGGGGTCAGGGTAGAACCATGGGCGCCGTCTCGCTCAAGGAGCTGCACCCCAAGGGATTCCTCGGTGCGCTTCACAATACGCCACGCCTTACTGTAGGCCATGCCCATGGTCTTTGCCGCCTTATTCAGCGAGCCCGAGCTGTCCACGCGCCTGCATAGTTCGGCAACGCCTCGTCCGAACATGGAGCCATCTGCGCAATCGCTTGGACGAAGGTTGACCTTTACAAGCGGCGTAATCGAGTTCATGGCGCCCCCTTTGAATCACTAGCACCGTTTGTGCTGCAATCGAAAACCACCAGGCCCGCAGGCTTTGTACCATCATAGTACAGGTGAGATTATTCTGCGATAGCGATTATTGGATAATGAGGGCAGATGAGGGGCATTGCGGGTTTTTTCACCCCTTGGTGATGTGGGCGTGTGACGGCTTACTGCCGGTTGCGTGGCGCCGCTTGCTGTCGGACGTGTGACGGATTGCTGGTGCGATCAACTACAGTAATATACTCAAACAGAAATATATTCAATTGAAGATAATATCTTGACGGCGGTGGGGAAATGATTATTCTAAAACAAGCATTATGCGTAAATGCGGATAATAAGTGAGAGTCAAGACCCAAACCCCTACAAGACCGTGTTGCGCGTGATGCATGCACATAATAGAAATGGGAGGAAGAATCATGTTCAAGAAAACTTGGAAGAGGGTGGTCGCAGTTGCCCTGGGTGCCGCAATGGCGAGCGCCCTGGTGGTTGCCGGCTGCTCAAAGGCCGAGGATCCTGCTGCTACCGACACCGATATCAACCAGGAGTCCGTGGTTGAGGTTCTGCCCTACGATGGTGTTGAGCTGCAGATTTTCGCCGCCAACTCCCTCTCCGCTGCCATGCCTGAGGTTCAGGCCCTGTTTACCGAGAAGACCGGCTGCACCTTTGCAGACACCCAGTTCCTTTCCTCTGGAGACCTGAATGCCCAGCTTGAGGGCGGCGCCTATGCCGACGTGCTGATTTCTGCTTCTGAGGGCAAGATGGACGCTGCCGAGGAAGGCGGTCTGGTTAACGCCGATACTTGCGTCAACATGTTCGTCAATGACCTGGTTATCGTCACCGCCGAGGGCAACAACGACATTACTGAGGTCACCCTTGAGGATGTTGCCTCCGGCGATTACACC
>JAQXQN010000014.1 GCA_029101185.1 Eggerthellales bacterium
AACGCGAATGCCTTCCCACCGATGACCTTCGTGCTGATGACGGTGCGGAAGGTCCCTTGGGGTTGACAACGTCTTGTGGTTTGCTTCCGCTGCATTGCTGGCGTATGCTCTTATGTCCTGGGTCGGTCTGTACGAGAACACGCGGACGCTTAAGAATGCGTTGTTTCATAACGCCTGACCGATTGCAAAGCGCTGATGACCCAGACGAACCGTCGCTTGGCGCACGTGAGGCATCGCCTGTTCCGATGGCCGTTCGTGCGCATAACCTTGGGAAGGAGGCAAATATGGGACTGTTTGGCCAGTTTGGCACTGACATTAATCAGGGGGTTGCGGATTTCCGCGAAACTCAAGGGGCGGTGCTGCTTGATGTGCGCTCGTCCGCCGAGTACGCCAGGGGGCATATCCCCGGTAGCGTGAATATTCCCCTTGATGGGATTCAGGCTGTCTTGACGAAGTATCCCGACCGGCAGACGCCGCTGTTTGTGTATTGCCTCAGCGGTGGTCGGAGCGGACGGGCTGTGAGGTTTCTGAAAGATGCAGGCTATACCAGTGTGATCAACATTGGGGGTATCGGCGCGTATAAGGGGGAGGTGTCCCGCTGATGAAGGTAGTGATTGTGGGCGGTGTGGCCGGCGGCGCGTCTGCGGCAGCGCGGCTTCGGCGGCTTGACGAGCAGGCCGAGATTCTGGTTTTCGAAAGGTCCGGGCATGTCAGTTATGCCAACTGCGGCCTTCCTTACTACATTGGTGGGGTGATCACGGACCAGAAGTCTCTGACGCTGCAGACTCCAGAGAGCTTCTGGAATAGGTTTCGTATTCGGGTGAAGGTCCGCCATGAGGTGGTGGCCATACATCCCCAGGAGCATGTTGTGCAGGTCAAGGACCTGCTCACGGGCAGGGAGTTTACGGAAACCTACGACAAGCTAGTACTTTCCCCTGGTGCTAAACCCACGTTGCCGTCCCTTCCTGGTATCGATGACCCCCGCATCTTTACCCTGCGCACCGTGGAGGACACCCTGCGCATTCATGAGTTTATTAATAACGGTGGGTTGTCATTTTCGGATGCGCCTGAGGCGGTCAATCCTGCGGCAGCTTCGCAGGCGTCCGTAGCAGGGACGGCGGAGCGGGACGCTTCGACAACTCAGTCCAGACCCATGCGGGCGGTGCTGGTAGGCGGCGGGTTTATTGGGGTTGAAATGGCCGAAAACCTCCGTGATCTGGGCTTGGAGGTAACCCTGGTTCAGCGTCCCATGCAGCTGCTGAATACCCTGGATTACGACATGGCCACCCTGGTTCACGCCAAGATGCGGGAGAAGGGGGTCGGACTAAAGCTGGGCAGCAGCGTGGAGGGTTTCCGCTCGGTGCCTGCGGCCTCGGGTGCGCCCGTCGCTGGGAGCGCGGGTCAGCTGCAGGTGCTGCTTCGCGACGAAGCTCCTCTTGCTGCAGATTTGGTGGTCATGGCAATTGGCGTGACGCCGGATGCCGCCCTGGCGAAGGACGCAGGCCTTGAACTGGGGATTCGGGGCAGCATTCTGGTCAACGACCGTATGGAGACCTCTGATCCGGACATTTATGCCGTGGGCGACGCGGTTCAGGTTACCCACCAGGTTACCGGCGGGCAGGCCCTGATTTCTCTGGCGGGGCCAGCCAATAAGCAGGGCCGAATTGCCGCCGACAACATCTGCGGGATAGACAGTCGCTACAAGGGCTCCCTGGGATCATCGGTGGTAAAGGTGTTTGACCTGACGGTAGCATCCGTGGGTCTGACCATGCGTGCCGCCCAGGAGGCGGGCATCAGCTGCGATCGGGTGGTGCTCTCGCCCGGTTCCCACGCGGGGTATTACCCGGGAGCCCAGGTGATGACCATGAAGGTGGTGTTCGAGCAAGGAACGCTTCGACTCCTTGGTGCACAGATCGTGGGAGCGCAAGGGGTGGACAAGCGGATTGATGTGCTGGCGTGCGCCATCCAGGCGGGCATGCGCGCCGACGAGCTGAAGGATTTGGATCTGGCATATGCGCCGCCGTATTCCTCTGCCAAGGACCCGGTGAACATGGCTGGGTTTATGGTGGACAACATCCGTGCGGGCCTGGTCAAGCAGTGGCATTGGGACCAAGAGCCCGGACTTGCGCGGGACGGCAGCGTCACCTTGTTGGACACGCGGACAGAGGGGGAGTATCGGCGGGGGCATATTGACGGGTTTGTCAACATCCCGGTGGATGAGCTTCGAGCGCGGCTCGGGGAGATTGACCCCGCCAAGCCGGTGTATGTGATCTGTCAGAGCGGGCTGCGCAGTTACATTGCAACGCGGATTCTGGCCCAGGAGGGGTTTGACTGCTACAACTTCTCTGGCGGGTATCGATTCTTTGCTGCAGTGGCGCAGGATAGGGGTGCGCGGTCGGAGGACGCTGCCGGGGATGGGCGCGCTACCGGGGATGGGCGCGCTACCGGGGATGGGCACTTCGACATGGGGAGCCAGCCTGTCAGCCCGCCTCGAGTTGCTGGGCAGGCGTACCCCTGCGGTATGGAGAAGTAGGGTGCTAGGTTAGCGGTTTTCCAGGAAGTCCCTGAAATGGGGGAGTTCAAAGGTGACGTAACCCCGGCGTTCCTCTGCGATGATTCCCTGCTCAAGCAGCCTTTTGCGATACACCCGCGCGTAGGAAGGAGTTTTGCCCATGCGCTCAGCGATGTCGGAGATCGCGCTGGGGGACTGATCGGGGAGCATGGCGCACAGGAACGCAAGATCGCCATCGGAAAGCTCCCGATACGTGGAGTCCAGGACGCTTGTGAAGTAATCCTCCCGAGCAAGGGGGATGGCCTGGTCGGCGTCCTGGACGGTTATCGGCTCCCGATTTGGATGTATTGCCCAGAGCCTGTAGCCGATAAGCTGCATGAGGTATGGGAATCCATCAATGGCCGACACCGCTGCATCCAGGGCTTCGTACTCTATGGTGCGGCCAGCGGATTCGATTGTTTTTACAAGGGCATCCTGAATGTCTTGATTTGAAATGCGACCCAGTCTGCGCATGCGTGCACGTCGGAGGAAAGATACGGATTCGTTTGAAACCAGCGAAGAGATGTGACTTGGAAGTCCGGCCATGAGAAGGGCAACATTGCGATCCTCCCGCACGAAATGCTGAAATACTGCCGCGAGCTGGATCATTTCGTCAAGGTTTGGACGCACTTCGTCAACTGTGATGAGTAGGCCGATCCCCTGATTAGTCCTTTCGAAAGGTGCTTGCGGGGTAGAGTTTTGCACTTTTTGCTCATTTTTGCAGCTTTTGCTCTTTTTTACTCTTTTTACTCTTTGCGCTGACCTGGGGTTTTATAAATGGTGAAATGCAGCTGTTCGTGGGTATATGAGGGGAAAACGTGCGAAGCGGGGAGATGGAAAGGAAATCCTCATCGTCGCCCTTGGCCACCAGCTCGTTGTAACGGTTGACCGTCGCCACGAACGCTTCGACGTTGACGCCCATCTTCTCGGCCACCTGCTCTACGGACGCCTGGGCCGCTTGGGCGTTTTTGGCAACCTGGTCGTCACGGATGGGGATTGCGGCCCTTGCCAAACGCAGCGAGTTTTCCTTTGTTCAGGTCTCGGCCCTGGGAATGGCCTCCATCAGCGTGGGCGCCTTGGTTGGGGCGATGTCCTTTGAGCTTCTGACCAGGCTTGTTGAAAGCACGCCCGTTTTGTTCTCGTTTGCTCTGGCGTTGCTGGCGACGCTGGTTTTGATCCTGTTTGGCGCACGCGAGCCCGCGCCAAGAGAAGCCCGTGCGCCTCTGCCGGAAAACGAGGCCTACGCAAATCTTATTTCGCTGTACAAGGACATCAGGGGCAACTGATCAGTTGAAATCTGAAAACCCGCAATGGGTGGGCAGGTCATATGTGGCGGGCCATATGTCCGCACCAGATTTGGGGGTATACTCGGGTACGTGCGAATCCTGGGGGAGGGGGCGGCGAAGCGTGCTGAGCGAGTACGTCATCTGGTATCTGTTCGTGGCGGGCACCGGGGCGGGGGCCCTGGCCCTTGCCGTGGTGCTGGATTTGGCCCAGGCCTCCCGCCATCGTCTTGGGGCGGTGCCCTTCGAGTCCAAGGTGGGCTTTGTCTCCGCGGCTGCGCTCCTGTCCCTTTCCGCCCTGCTGCTCTTTCTGGACCTGGGCAACCCTGGCGCCATCGCGTTCCTGTTTGCGAACCCCTTCCGTTCCATGCTCGCCGCAGGGGCCTGGCTGATTGCCCTTGGCATTGCCGCATCCGCGACCCTGGCGTGGATGGCGCTTACGTGCACGGGCACCCGCTGGCTGCTCTCCGCCTTGGAGACCGTGGCGCTGGTGGATGCGGTGGCGGTCATGGGATACACGGGGGTGTTCCTCTCCACCATGCCGGCGGTGGACTTCTGGTTCACCCCCTGGCTGGTGGCCCTATTCGTGGCATCGGCTCTGGGTTGCGGCGCGGCATGGATCACCCTAGCGTCCTTCATGCTCAAGGGCGGCGGCGGCAGGATCGCGCCGTGGGCGGCCGCGGCCCTCTCCGCCCTTGAGGCGGCGCTGCTCGCAGCGTTCCTCTGCTCCCGGTGGCTCTTCACCCCCGTGGCCCGGCAGTCCTGCACGCTGCTCCTCTCCGGGGACCTCTCCGGGGTGTTCTGGACGGGCCTGGTGGGCGTGGGGCTGGCGGTGCCCCTGGCCTGCTTCCTGCTGGGGCGCTTGGTCAGGCTGCCGGGCTTGAGGATGGCTGCGTGCGCTGGGACCCTGGCCGGCGGCGCGTGCCTGCGCTACTGCGTGGTCCTGGCCGCCGTGTACACACCGATCATGTTTCCCGCATGGTGACGGGTGTGGTAATCTACGGCCACAAGCGTTCAATGAACTAGTCAACTATCAGCCTATGCCTAAAACGCTGTCGCACGAGGAGTCGCGGTTCTGTGGAAGGGCGGTAATCCGTTCGGTCTCGACCCTTTCCGCGTAGGTGCGTCCCGTCGAGTATCAGCGCCAAGGCGGGCTGGGGAAGCGAGGCAGCCCATGGCCGCCGCTGTAGGAAACGCCGAATCGCAGGCCATACAGCCGTCGTCCGCCCGGGCCCGGGTGGAGCGCTACTGCAATAAGGACCTGATTGCCATCGATCCCGCCAGCGGCGTGCCCCTGTGGCTGCAGCTGCGCAACCGCCTGGTGTTTCTGATCGTGTCGGGGGCCTACCCCGCGGGTGCCCAGCTGCCCACGGTGCGGGAACTGAGCGGGTCCCTGAGCCTGAACTACAACACCATCACCAAGGTCTACCGGGACCTGGAGAAGGACGGCTACGTGATCACCCAGCGGGGCCGGGGCACCTTCGTGGCTGAGGTGAACACCCAGGACGCCCAGGTGGCGGAGGGGGTGGCCGCCGCAGAGCTGCTGGTGGACACCTTCCTTGAGCAGTGCAAGGAGCTGGGGCTGTCTGAGGCGGACGCCGCGTCACTGGTGGCGCAGAGGGCAGGGGGGATCTTCGTATGAGCAGGCGAAACGACCGCCGCAGGAGGCGGGAGGAGGAGCGGGAGGCTCGGTTCGCCGCGGAGGCCGCCGCGGCCTACGCCCACGAGTCCCCCAACAACGTGGTCAACGACCTCAACGCCAACCGCACCGGCACCTACGGCTTTGCCGTGGCTGCGTTCCTGGTCGGGTTCGGTCTGTGCATGGCGGTCACGGCTGCCTGGATGTCTCCCTACACCGTGCTGGCCAGCGCCGCAGTGGGCGCGCTGGCGGCCTGTACCTTGAGGGTGGCCCCCCAGTGGGAGCGGGTGGCCCTGCTGCGCATGGGCCGCTTCCGCGAGATAGCCGGGCCGGGTCCCTACCTGGTGGCCCCCTTTATTGACTCGGTGGCCATGCGTATAGACATGCGGGTCATGACCTCGGCGTTCTACGCCGAGCGGGCCCTCACCGCGGACCTGGTCAGCGTGGACGTGGACGCCATCCTGTTCTGGGTGGTGTTCGACCCTCGCAAGGCCTGCTTCGAGGTGGCCAACTTCCCCCAAGCGGTGCAGCGTTCCGCCCAGACCGCGGTGCGCGACGCCATAGGACGGGTGGCCCTGTCCGACCTGTCCATGCGCCGGCGCCAGCTGGACCACGAGCTGCAGGAGTTCATGGCGGAGAAGTGCGAGGAGTGGGGCATCAGCGTCCTGTCCGTGGAGATCAGAAACATCACCATCCCCGCAGAGCTCCAGGACTCCCTGGCAAGGGAGGCCCAGGCGGAGCGGGAGCGGGACGCCCGAGTACTGCTGGCGGAGGTGGAAAAGGACATCTCCGAGCTGTACGTGGACGCCGCCCGCATCTACAACCAGGAGGAGGGGGCCCTGCGCCTGCGGGCCATGAACCTTTCCTACGAGTCCGCCCGTGACGGCAAGGGCGTGCTCCTGGCCCCCAGCAGCCTGGCGGATGGATTCGTGGACCTGGGCAAGGGGCAGTCCTAGGTACGCGGGGCCGGGCCGCGGGACGAAAAGCGGCCCATGCGCCGCCAGGAGGGGGCCCTCCACGCCGCATGCGGGCCGCACGCTTCGTCATATTCTCAAAATAAAACAATCAAAGAACTAGCAAACTAGTTCACTAGCGCATATTATCAATCATGCATTAGGCCGATGCGCGAGGGGAGGCGTCGGCACGCGCCGCGCATGGTTGCAAACGTGCCGTCAGGAGCGCGGTCTGACGCCTCGCGTATACAGTACAAGAGGAGGAGAAATGTCAG
>JAQXQN010000015.1 GCA_029101185.1 Eggerthellales bacterium
GAGATCCAGCATGAGTATGACTTTGTGGAGGCCATGAGCCTGTTTTAGGTTTGGGGACGAGCGGACACCTGGACGTTCGCGGATGCTGCTTGCGGTTTGACTGTGGACGCTGCCTGTGGGCGCCTAAACGCATGTGGGCGCCTAAACGCCTGCAGATCCGCGTTGTCTACCTGCCCCTCACCGTTGCTATGTGTCTGTCGCGTGAATCCCCCCACGTCCAAGGTTTCAAAAAACAACAGCGGAGTATTATGCACAGACACTCGAAATGCGACGACAGGGCGAGTATGGACGAATCCGCCTCACAGCAAGCGGGCAGGCTGAGAACCCGTGACGGACGGCCCAGAAAACTCCCTCGAGCAGCCAGATTGAACACCCGCATGTACTCCGGGCGGCCCTCGGTGTAGATGCTGGTCAGTATGTTTCGGCCGGAAGCCTTCCGTCATAGGTGTCGCGAGCTTCTTGCTCGGTCGTCGCGTCCTTGAGCGCAAGAGAAAACGGGCATTGCCTGGCAACCCGCGCCGCAGGTCGGCAAAGGGTCGGAACCCAACCCTCGCCAGCAATCCCGATGACAAGGAAAGCGAGAAGAGCCGATGCAACTAAGAAGCGACTCCATCAAGAAAGGCCTGGCCAGAGCTCCGCATCGCAGCCTACTCAAGGCTGACGGCCTCACCGATGAGGAGCTTGATCGCCCCCTGGTGGCGGTCATCAGCGCCCAGAACGAGGTAATCCCCGGCCACATCCACCTGCAGCAAATCGCCGACGCAGTCAAAGCCGGCATCCGCATGGCCGGCGGCACCCCCCTGCAGATGAACACCATCGGCGTGTGCGACGGCATCGCCATGAACCACGAGGGCATGCACTATTCCCTGACCAGCCGCGAGGTCATCGCGGACTCCGTTGAGTGCGCCGTGCAGGGCCACCAGTTTGACGCCATGGTCCTCATCCCCGCCTGCGACAAGATCGTCCCCGGCATGCTGCTTGCCGCCTGCCGCCTGAACATCCCCACCATGCTCGTTTCCGGCGGCCCCATGCTCGCCGGCCGCGACAGGCAGGGCTGCCAGACGGATCTGAACACCCTCTTCGACGCCGTGGGGCAGGTCACCGCCGGCACCATGACCCAGGAGGAGTGCGACTGGCTGGAAAACACCGCCTGTCCCACCTGCGGTTCCTGCTCTGGCATGTTCACCGCAAATTCCATCTGTTGCCTCTCCGAGGCCCTCGGCATCGCCCTTCCCGGCAACGGCACCATCCCCGCCGTTTATTCCGAGCGTATTCGCCTGGCGAAGCGTACCGGCATGAAGGTCATGGAGTTGCTCGAGCAGGGCATCACCGCTCTCGACATCATCAACGAGCACTCCATCCACAACGGCATGGCACTTGACATGGCCTTCGGCGGCTCTACTAATACTATGCTCCACTTGACCGCCATTGCCCGTGCCGCCGGCTGTCCGGTGACCATGGATGACTGGGACGCCATCTCTGAGAAGACCCCCAACCTGACCCGCATCGCCCCCGCCGGTAACCTGCACATTCAGGACCTGAACGAGGTAGGCGGCATCTCTGCAATCATCGGTGAGTTGGGACGTGAGGGTCTTCTTGACGAAGCGGCCCAGACCTGCCATGGCACCATGGCCCAGTGGATTGCCCAGTGTCCGCCTGCAGACGGGGAGATTGTCCGCACCAAGGACAACGCTTTCAGCCAGCGTGGCGGCCTGAAGGTGCTTCGCGGCAACCTTGCTCCTGACTGCGGCGTGGTCAAGCGCTCCGCCGTCGATCCGGAGATGTATCAGCACTCCGGTCCTGCCCGAGTCTTCGAGTCCGAGGAGCAGGCCTGCGAGGCAATCTTCGGCGGCGCCATTAACCCTGGTGACGTGGTGGTTATCCGCTATGAGGGTCCCGCTGGCGGCCCCGGAATGCGCGAGATGCTCACCCCTACCTCCGCTATCTGCGGTATGGGGCTTGCCAAGTCCGTGGCCCTCATCACCGACGGCCGCTTCTCCGGCGCCACCAAGGGCCCTGCCATTGGCCATGTGTCCCCCGAGGCAGCCGCGGGCGGTCCTATCGCTCTGCTGCAGGAGGGTGACATCATCGACATTGACATCGAGGCGGGCACCCTCAGCGTGCGCCTATCCGATGAGGAGCTTGAGGCACGCCGCCAAGCGTGGGTCAAGCCCGCACCCAAGTACACCACCGGCGTGTTGGGCCGGTACGCCAAGCTCGTTTCCAGTGCAGACAAGGGGGCGTATTTCGAATGACGAACGACACTGACCAGGCCACCCGCGACCAGTCCCGTGAGGCCACCCGCGACCAGCGGCCCAAGCGCACCGCCGCAAGCGTAGGCGCCTGCCGCGGCCTAGGCTCCAAGACCGCCAAGCAGGGCAAGACCATGACCGGCGCCCAGGCCATCATCGCCTCCCTTGAGGCGGAGGGCGTAGATACCGTCTTCGGATACCCCGGCGGCCAGGCCATCAAGATCTATGACGCGCTGTACGATTCGACCCAGATCCACCACGTGCTAGCCCGCCACGAGCAGGGCGCTGTCCATATGGCCGACGGCTACGCCCGCTCCACTGGCAGGCCCGGTGTGGTCATCGTCACCTCCGGACCCGGCGCCACCAATACTGTCACCGGTATCGCCACCGCATGCATGGATAGCGTGCCCCTGGTGATCGTCACCGGCCAGGTGCCCCGGGGCGCCATCGGCACCGATGCCTTCCAGGAGTCCGACATCGTGGGTATCACCATGCCCGTGGTCAAGCACAGCTTCCTGCTCCAGTCCACCGACGAGCTTACCGCCACCTTCAGGGAGGCCTTCCACATCGCCGTCACTGGCCGTCCCGGCCCCGTGCTGATTGATGTCCCCTCTGACCTGGCCGGAAGCCAGATGGTCTTTGAGTATCCTGACGAAGTGAACCTGCCCAGCTATAAGCCCACTTACAAGGGCAACGCTAAGCAGATTCGCGCGGCGGTCAACCGCATCGCCCAGGCGTCCCGGCCCGTGTTTTACGTGGGCGGCGGCGCGGTGATCTCCGATGCTACTGATGAGCTGATTGCTCTGTCCGAACAGTTGCAGATTCCCGTGGTCACCACCCTTATGGGTAAAGGCGCCTTCCCTGCCAGCCATCCGCTGTATTTCGGCCCGGTGGGCATGCATGGCGCCAAGTATTCCAACCTGGCCCTGACCGAGTCTGATTTGATTATCTGCTGTGGTGCACGCTTCTCCGACCGTGTCACTGGCAAGCTTTCCGCCTTCGCGCCCCACGCGGAGGTCATCCACATCGACATCGACCCGGCTGAGATCGGCAAGGTCCGTGAGGCCCAGATTCCCATCGTGGGAGACCTGAAGGGCGTGCTCATGGGCATGCTGGAGCTGGTGGAGAAGGGCGAGGGCAAGCCCGACACTAAGATTTGGCTGGAGGACCTGTCCAACTGGCGCGACCGCTTCCCCCTGTACCATCCTAATGTGGGGGATAACGAAGCGTCCATCGTCCCTGAGTTGGTGCTCCAGGAGCTCTCCGACCAGCTGGATCCGGAGAATTCCATCGTGGTCACCGAGGTGGGCCAGCATCAGATGTGGGCCGCCCAGTTCATCCAGCGGGAGCATGCCCGTACCTTCCTGTCCAGCGGCGGCCTAGGCACCATGGGCTTCGGGTTCCCTGCGTCCATTGGCGCCGCCATCGCCAACCCTGGCAAGCAGGTGGTCTGCGTGGCGGGCGACGGCTCCATACAGATGAACAGCCAGGAGATGGCCACCGCCGCCGTCAACGGAGTGCCCCTGAAGCTGATGATTCTGGACAATCGCTGCCTGGGCATGGTCCATCAGTGGCAGAAGCTGTTCTACGGCGAGCGCTACTCCTCCACGCTGCTGGAGTCCAACCCGGACTTCGTGAAGCTGGCGGACGCGTACAGCTGGCAGGCGGAGCGGGTCGTTGATCCTGCCCAGGTTCCCGCGGCCATCTCTCGGATGCTTGCGGCAGAGGGCCCCTATCTGCTGGATGTGGTCATCGACCGAGACCAGAACGTGTATCCCATGGTTGCCGCTGGCGCCGCTTTGGGAGACCTGTTTGGCGCCATTGACGTGGCCGTGGGTGCCGTGCGCACCGATGTCCCCGGTGCTGCTAGCGCCGATGCCCCTGCTCGCGAGGCATCCTCGCCCTGTGCGACCCTGGATGCCCAGTTCGGAGGCCGTTGGGAGATCAATCCCGAGGACAAAGAGGCTCGTACCGGCGTAAAGGTGAACGGCCGCTGGGTGAGTGCCGAAGCGGCCCAGGCCGCAGCCCTGGCCGATGCCGAGGCCTTGCTGGCCGCCGATGCCGCCAGTGTTGCTGACGCCGCCGGCGTTGCTAATGCCGCCGGCGTTGCTAATGCTGCCGCCGCCGAGGCCCAGTCCGCCGACACTGCAGAGGAGGAGTAGCCATGAGCGAGAGGAAACATGTCCTGTCTGTTCTGGTGGAGAACAAGCCCGGCGTGCTGTGTCGCGTGGCGGGCCTGATCAGCCGCCGCGGATTCAACATTGAGTCCCTGTCCGTCGGCCCTACCGAGGATCCCACCATGTCCCGCATGACCGCGGTGGTTCAGGCGGACGACGTGGCATTCGAGCAGATCACCAAGCAGTTGCACAAGCTCATCAGCGTGTATAAGATTTCCGACCTGACCAATGACGCCGCCATCGAGCGTCAGCTGGTCCTGTTCAAGGTGTCAGCCGCCCCCGAGCGCCGTTCCGAGATCATCGAGATTGCCAACATCTTCCGCGCCAAGATCGTGGACGTGGGCAAGAACTCCCTGACCATTGAGGCCACCGGCGATGATGAGAAGATCAAGGGCTTGGAGGATCTCTTCCGCGCCTACGGCATCAAGGAGATCGTCCGTACTGGCAAGATCGCCCTGTCCCGCAACGCCAAGGAGTAGGTGCGGGCAGGACGCTTCGACATGAAGCGAGAAGGGCTGGTCTAGGCAAGCCTCAGATGGGGCAGCCTGGGCAGGACGCTTCGACATATAGTGGTAAACCTCCGCAGACTGAACGGATGCGGGCTACAGGAAAGGAAGTATCATGGCAATCGAAATTTGCTACGAGAAGGATGTGAATCCCGAAGTCATCAAGGGGATGAAGGTGGCCATTATTGGCTACGGCTCCCAGGGTCACGCACACGCGCTCAACTTGCTGGATTCCGGCGTGGACGTCCGTGTGGGTCTGCGCCCCGGCTCCAAGAATTGGGCCGTTGCCGAGGAGGCTGGCCTGAAGGTCATGTCCATGGAGGATGCCGCCGAGGAAGCTGACCTGATCATGATTCTGATTCCCGACGAGATCCAGGCCAAGGTGTACAAGGAGTCCATCGAGGCTCACGTCAAGACTGGCAACACCCTGGCGTTCGGTCACGGCTTCAACGTTCACTTTGGCTACATCGTGCCTCCCGAGGGCGTCAACGTGATCATGTGCGCTCCCAAGGGCCCTGGCCACATTGTGCGCCGTCAGTTCACCGAAGGCTCCGGTGTGCCCGATCTGGTGTGCGTCCATACCGACGCAACTGGCAACGCCTGGGACATTGCCAAGTCCTACGCGTGGGGCGTGGGCGGCGCCCGTACCGGCATTATGCTGGGCACCTTCGCTCAGGAGACCGAGGAGGACCTCTTCGGCGAGCAGGCCGTGCTCTGCGGCGGTTGCGTCGAACTGGTGAAGGCTGGTTTTGACACCCTGGTCAATTACGGCGGATACCCCGCTGAGCTGGCCTACTTTGAGGTGTATCACGAGCTGAAGATGATCGTGGACCTGATGTACGAGAAGGGCATCAGCTTCATGAACTACTCCATCTCCAACACCGCTGAGTACGGCGAGTACTACGCTGGCCCCAAGGTCATCAATGAGGAGTCCCGTGAGGCCATGAAGGTGATTCTGGACCGCATCAAGAACGGTGAGTTTGCCAAGGAGTTCATGGCGGATTGCGAGAACGACCACAAGTGGCTGCTTGAGCAGCGCGAGGCCTGCGACAACCTGCTCATCGAGCAGACTGGCAAGCAGATCCGCTCCATGTTCAGCTGGATTCGCAAGTAGGTAGCGTCGCGGGCGCCGTGAGTTCCGAGCGTACCGTGGGTTCCACGGTGCTGTGGTTGTAGCGGTGTCGCGGGCGACACGCTCTGCTGACTGAAAAAAGGCCGTCCTTTGACCCGATGTGCGGGTTGGAGGGCGGCCTTTTTGCATGGCGCCGCTTCTTGGCGCGGGGAACGTGTTACCTCCCCTGCAAGATGGTGCCGCCGCCAAGGACGTTGTCTCCCTGATACACGACCAAGGCTTGACCAGGGGCGCAGGCTCTGACGGGCTGGTCAAACACTACGTGAAGCAGGCCGTCGTCATCACAGAATG
>JAQXQN010000016.1 GCA_029101185.1 Eggerthellales bacterium
GCAAGAGCGAACGCTTCGACAAACCCAGCCGCGAGCGCTCCGACGGACGTAAGCCCAAGTCCCCCAATCATCCCTATCGGGATGGCGGCCAGTATGAAGGCGGCAAGGGCAAAGCCGGCGTCAAGGGTAAAGGCAAGGCTGACCTGAAGCGCGGCGGCAAGACCGGCGGCAAGAGCGATTTCAAGGGCTCCGGCAAATCGGGCTTCAAGAGCGCTTTCAAAGGCAGCGGCAAATCCGCTGGCAAGAAGGGTGGCCGTCCTAATCGCGGCGGCAAGCGCTAACTCGCCAGCACGCGGGCAAGCGCTAACGCGAAACCCCTAATCACACGCCCGGAACGAACGCGCAACTGCCCCTGGAGCCCAAAGCCTGCTGGATGCCTACCCCGATGATGCCAGGGCAAAACGTGAACACTACCCCAGTGAGAAAACCGGACATATGCCTGGTTTTTGACCTGGGGTTTTGTTTTTGACGAAATGTGCTGCCCAGCGGTGACAACTCTAAACATCCCACCGACAACCCGACACCTGAATGACCCCGAAAATCTGCCATACCAGCAACTTGCCATCCTGGCAGTTTACCGACCGACGTCTAACCAACTCGACCGCTACTATTCCAGCAACCCTGAGATGACCTGCCGATACGAGTCGTACATCCCGTCTCCCAGCGACCCCTCAACCTCAGAAGCCACAACCCCATCGGGTCCAATCACCACATCATAGGGAATGCCCTGGCTGAAGTACTTGGAATCAAAGTCTGCGCTGGTCATTGCCCAGATAAACTCGTAATCATGATCCGCAGCGAACTGCTGGGCCGTAGCCTGGTCATCTCCCACGTTCACGGCAATGACCACCAGGTCTTCGCCAAATTCCTGCTTTAGCTGATCCCATACGGGCATGTCCTCAACACAGTATCGGCACCAACTGGCCCAACTGGTGACAACCACTACGCGGCCCTGATATTGGGACAGGGAAACCTCCCCGGCGCCCTGGCCGTCTGCGGAAGCGTCCACGCACACAAATTCTGGAGCGGGCTGCCCTTCTTCAACCGTGTTTCCATACGTGGTAGCGCCTTGTGCCCCAGCGTCCTCGCCAGAGCCGGCAGCGTCACCGGAACCACCAGAAGCAACTCCGCTTCCGCCGTCCTGCGCTCCTGTTCCCGCGCCCGAGCATCCCGCGAGGCCACAAGCCAACGCAGCAGACACCACACACGCCAGCGCCGCCAGCGTTAACGCTGCCAGTCGCGGCTTGCGCATCCTTCGCGCTTTCCGCGATTCAGATCCAACCGTGGTCTGCACAGTTTCCTCCAACACGTCAGTCATATTCACTCCTTTTGCTCAGGGGTTTTGAATCAATTGCCAGGCTCTTAGCGTCGGCACTTGGACTATTAGCATCAATTGCCAGGGGTTTTGCATCATCGCTCTGGTGGTTTGCGTCACCATGAAGCATATCCTGAATCTGATCCAAACTCCAATGCACCGCCCCTTCCGGGCAAGATTGGACGCATCGCCCACACTGAATGCACTCCCTGTCCGAAATTCGCGCCACATCCATCTTGCACACGCGCAGACAAGTGCCGCATCCCGTGCACGCCCCCTCGTCCACCGTCCACCTGATCAGGGCAAACCTATTGAAGAAAGAATACAGCGCCCCCAGCGGACACAGGAATCGGCAAAACGGACGATACACAAACAGGCAAGCGCCCACAATCGCCACCAGCACCGCAACTTTCCAGGAAAACAAGGCGCCCGCCATCCCACGCAAGTTGGGATTGGCAATCAGCAGAGGCAGCCCCGCCTCCAAAGTCCCCGCAGGGCACAACCATGCGCAAAACCCAGGTGTCGAAACGCCCGTTGCCGCAAGGGTTATTAGCGGCACAGCAAAAACCAAACCTGCCAACACCACATACTTGACCAGGGACAATCCTCGAGTGACCCGGGATTTCCTCAATTTTGGAAGGGGAATCTTATCCAGCAGATCCTGAATCAGACCAAAGGGGCACAGCCACCCACACACGGTTCGGCCAAGCAGAGCGCCAAAGGCCAGAAGGGTTCCCGCCACATACAAAGGTAAAGCACGGCCGCTTGCCGCAAGGGCACCCGACAACGCCCCAATAGGACAGGCGCCCACTGCCCCCGGGCAGGAATAGCAATTCAGCCCCGGGACGCACACCCCTTTCTGCGGTCCCTGATTGATGGTGCCCGTAGCGATGCCCTGAAAATCCAGGTTGTACAGCAGTGCCGCAAGCAGCTGGATCACATGTCGCTTAATCTCCCCCACGGCTATCCCAGTCCTATACAGGAATAGCAGATGCGTACCGCTTTATTCCAGATCACCGCATAATCGCCCTGGATAAGACCCAGCACGATCAGCACTACGGCAAGGAGAAGTGCTGCGATGCGCAGCCTGTGTTCCCAACACCCATTGCCTGACTGGACAATCCTCTTCGTCCGTCCCATCATTTGAACAACTCACTAATTCCCGAAAGACCGCCGAAGGTTGTCTTTTTGTACACAGCGTTATACGCCTTTTTCTTTGGGTGCAGCCAACCCATGCCCTTTTTCCCGTATCCAGGAATCACGGCCTTCTTGACGGCACGCTTCGCCCGACCGGCAGTACGGGCAGAAATGGACTTCTTCACGCTTGACTTGCGCAGACCCACCTTCATGGCCAGCTCCCATCGATAACAAACCCCGAAACCACAGGTCGGTTTTGCCCTGGAGTAATCCAACCCCTAAGAAACCCAATCCTGGAGTAGTCCAACCCCATGATACTACCCCGCACCTTGACCCCGCAGTGTCGGGATCGCAATACGTAACCACCAAAACGGCCCCACTCCAAGGAGCGGGGCCGCAGTAATCAAAAGACGCTTCCTTCTACAGCGTGCGCAGGGACACTTCCTTCAGCTGGCGAGCGGTCACCTGGTTGGGCGCACCAGTCATCAGGTCGGATGCAGAAGAGGTCTTGGGGAAGGCAATCACGTCGCGGATGGAATTGCGGCCCGCCAACAGCATCACCAGGCGGTCCAGGCCAAGAGCAATGCCACCATGGGGAGGCGCACCCAACTCAAGGGCGTGAATCAGATGACCGAACTTCACCTCTATGTCCTCCTCGGACACACCGCAGACCCGCAGCACCCGCTTCTGCTCCTCGGCGTTGTGGATACGGATGGAACCGCCACCCACCTCGAAGCCATCCATGACGATGTCGTAGGCATAGGAGCTGCAGGCCAGGGGGTCGGTCTCGATCTTGTCCAGATCCTCCA
>JAQXQN010000017.1 GCA_029101185.1 Eggerthellales bacterium
CTCCCCCATCCGCCTCATCCTCAGCGCGTCCAGCGCGTGCTGGATGGCGTTGACCTCGCAGACCTCCAGGCCGTCGTCGCCGGGGACCTCGGCCAGCGGGGTGGCGTACCAGAAACGGCCGTTGCGGGCAACGTAGAAGCCCAGCACGTCCTCCCCGTCCGCGGAGGCCAGCTCTATCACCAGCGCCAGGCTCCCGGAGTTGCCGTCGGTGCCGGCCCGAGAGGGTCTCGTCCAGCTCCAGCTCGCCGATGATGTTGCGCAGGGTGGTGGCCACCAGGTTCTCGATACCGGCCTCGCAGCGGTCGATGCCGTAGGTGAAGTGGTAGCTGGACACCACCCTGTAGAAGACCACCACGTCCACCATGACCGTGGCGTTGTCGCGGCAGATCACCGACTGGCTGGGGATGTTGACTATCTGCTCCTTGAGGGAGACCGTGCGCACCACCCTATCCACCACCGGGATGAGCAGGTGCAGCCCCGGGTCCCAGGTCTTGACGTACTTTCCCAGGCGCTCCACCACCATCTCGTGCTGCTGGTGGTTGATGCGCAGGCTCGTAATCAGCGCCGCGAGGGCCATGATGCCCAGGGCCGCGAGGAAGAATTTCATGTCCGCTCCCGTCTCTCAGGGCGCGGGCCGGTCGCGTGCCGCTTGCTGCGTTCAGTGCAGCGTGCCGAAGCGTGCCGTCCCGCGCGTGGGTTTCGGGTGGAGTATCGCCCGATGGGGAGCGGGTGAAACAGGGAGGACGGGGTACCGAGGTTGAGGCTGTTTGCTCGGCGGATTTGCAGCTGCGCGCATCTGGGGATAAGTTGCCGGTATAGAGAAATCCCCTGGCTGATCAGGGGATTTCAAGGAGGGGTTGGATGGTTGCGCTCTCAGGCGGGCAGGCTACTTGCTTGCCAGGTGCTTGCCTAGCAGGTAGCCGAAGGTGACGTTGCGGCCCAGGGAGATGCCCGGCACGGTCACTTCGTTATAGTCAACGCCAAACAGTCCGCCGGCATTGTTGCCCACCGCGAACAGGCCGGGGATGACCTTGCCTTCCTCGTTGATGCATTCGGAGTCCGCGTTGGTCTCCAGGCCGGCCACGCTCAGGGCCACTTCTACGACCATCTTCAGGCCGTAGAAGGGGGCCTGCTGGATCTTGCACATCAGCTCGGGACGCTTGCCGAAGTCGCAGTCGCCTTCGTCAACCAGCTGGTTGTAGCGCTCGACGGTCTGCAGGAAGGTCGCCTTCGCCTCGGCGTCCATGCCCAGCTGGTCGGCAAGGTCTTCCAGGGTGTCTGCCTGGACGAGCAAGCCTCCCTCGGTCTCCCAGCTCCAAGTTCCCATCTCTTCGCGCTCCGCATCCCAGGGCTCGTCGATGAGGCGGAAGTCCTGGTCCCAGCTCATGCCGCCGGCATAGGGAAGCTGAGCGGGGAGCTCCTCGCGCCACTTGTCGTCCCAGATGGCGAAGGAGATTGCTTCAGGCTGGTTGAGCTGAGCGTTGCCGCCGCCCACGTAGCCGGAGTCCTCGTTGACGTAGCGCTGGCCGAGCTTGTTAACGCGCAGGTAGGAATAGGCGTATGCCATGAAGATCATCAGGGGATGGGGAGCGTCCTGGACCTTGGCGCCTGCCCACAGGCCCATCTTGACGCCGTCGCCAGTGCCCGTGGAGTAGTTTGCGAAAAACTCGGGGCTGTAGGCGTCGTATTTCCATTCGGTGTAGTGGTTCAGCATCTCGGGGTCGGCGGCGTAGTCGCCCGCGCACATGACCACGCCCTTGGAGGCGTTGATCTGGATGTAGCCGTCTGCGGTGTTGCAGATGACGCCGGTGATGCTGCCATCCTCAGCGGTGACCAGCTGGACCGCTTCGGTGTTGTTCATATACGTGCCGGCGGTGTTCACTTCGTCATGGATGCTGGCGATGATCTCCGCCGTGGGGGCGTAGCAATCCGGCTCCGTAGCGAGGTTTACGCCCTTGTGCCACAGCTCCACGACGTAGTTGTTCTTATAGTGGTCGGAATTGCTGCGCATGCCGATGACCTGCGGCTCTAAGCCAAGAGGCTCCACGCGGTTAAACCACCAGTCGCCGGCCTCGCCGGATCGGCTCATGAAACGGTAGGTCTTATCGCCGCGGCACATGTGGCAGGACTTCTCCATGTGGTCGCGGGCCATTTCGTACACGGACACGGGCTCGAGGCCTTTCTCGGCAATGATGCTAGGGTTGATCAGGCCGTAATCCAGGCCGATGGCGCGGGCCTCCTCGGCCTTCTCCACCATGAAGACCTGAAGGCCCTCGTCCAGGCAGCTGGCAGCCACGCAGCAGCCCGCCAGGCCGCCGCCCACGATGGCGACCTGGGTGTCAAAGGTCTCAACGATGTCCTCCGCGGGGATGGGCTCGGGGGCGGTCAAAAAGGACGGCGCACCAGAGACCGCAGAGGCGCCGTCGCCAGCACCGGTAGCCGCAGGGGAGGCGGGAGAGCAGCCGCCTAGAACGCTGGCCGCGGCAACCCCCGCAGATCCGATGGCGGCAGCGCTCAGGAACTGCCTACGGGAAACAGATTCGGTAAACATATAGATCACTCCTTGTATGTTCCTTCTGACGGCGGACTTGCCGTCTGAGGCGCATCATGGGGCAGGAGGCTGCGGAGCGGAATTCCTCAAAACAGGGGAGTTTTTGTCCTGGAAGGCGAGACTGGCAATATCCTCAGTTTTTGGGGATTCTTTTCAGCATGATTCTGAACTGGGAAAACGCGCTGCCTGAAAGCCACCGTCACGAAACGCGCGGCCCTATCAGTGGTCTCGCAAGGGTACAATACCCCTGCGAATAACCGTCTATGCAGGAGAGACATGAGCATCCTTCGGCCTTTGCGTTCAACCATCAGCGAGCCCGCCGGCTGGGCGGTGGCCTTTTCTGTAGCGACGTACGAATCCATCTCCTTCAATCTGGACGTTATCATCCCGGAGCACGGCGACGCGATCACCTCGGCGATAGAGGCCCTCTTCTATCTGCTGCTGATCGCGCTTACCGCCAAGATCAAAACGCTGAAAGGCAGGCCGGGGCTTGTGCCGACGATGTTCGTCGTGATGATTCTGTCTTTGGCGCTCTCGGTAACGTCAGGGGGCGAGCGTGTTGTCTTAGGCTACCTGGACGGTCTGCTCGTTTTCGCGTGCGCCATCGGGTTTATTCTCCTTGCCATGGAGCACCTGGTGGGCGTGTCACTGATTTGGACCATTCGCTCCCTGCTTGCCAGCGGCGTGATTTGCGCGTGCCTGGTTCCAATCTACAGGATCAACCCATTTTGGTCCGTGGCGCTTACTGCTTTCGGAGCTACGGCATTCTTGACGCTTGCCGAACGCACTCTGTCCCAAAAAAACGGCCCCGTCGCGCAGCATGGGCAACCCGCAGCAAACACCACCGGCCTATCCGCCGCCTGTCGTGCGTTGCGCAGCCACAGCGCGCTTATCGCGGGCTTCCTGGTCATCGCCGCCAGTTTCGGCTTCCTGCAGTCCTTTCTGTATCTGGAGCCGCAGGGCGTTGTCGCCACCGTGTCCGCAACCACAAAGCTGCTAGCCGCGCTCATTTTCGGGGCAGTCGCTCTGCACATGCTGGACACCGGCTACGTTCCATTGGCGAAAATCACCTGCTCGTTGGGGATTATCGGCCTCGCCTGCTTTTTGGCCTTCGGAACGGACGGCCTTGCGGGGCCCGCCTTTATGGCCACGGCCTGCTCTGTTCTTGAGCTGACGTACCCCCTTGTGATGGTGAATGTGGCAGCCGTGTCCAAGATGCCCCCGATCCGGGTGTTCAGCACGTTCTATCTCATCGACTGCGTTGGCTATATGCTGGGGATTGCCCTGTTTGACGCCGCCGCCGGAGACATGGCCAGCGCGACTACATCCGTAACCGGGGGCGCGAGGACCAACGTGGCATCAACGGGTGTGCAGGCGGTTCCCGAAGCGGCGCTCATGGTTGCCCTCGGGCTTACCGTGGCCCTCGCGCTGGTGGCGATCTGGGCGTTCTCGGAGAAGAGGATGAACGCCCTCCTGTGGAACAAAACCCGGAACACCTGGGGGGTCGAGAGCGGGCGGACCCCAGAAAAAGACCTGCCCCTAGAGACGGACCAGGAGGACGCACCCCCAAGCCAACCTGCCGAATCCTCCGATCCCGTGTCCGACTGCAACGGACCATCCCGGCTGACGTTCGATGAGAAGGCGAGCCTGCTGATAGATAGGGCGAAGCTGTCCAAGCGCGAGGCGGAGGTCCTGCGCATGTTCTCTCTGGGAAGAAGCGCGGCGTTTATCGCCGAGGCCACGTTCGTGTCCACCAGCACGGTGCGCACCCACATCAAGCATATTTATACGAAATGCGAGGTGCACTCTCGTCAGGAGCTGATCACCCTGATTGAGAATGAGTCCTAGCTGAGGCTAGTTGAAATCTGAAAGTCCACGGACAGGCGGAGGTCTCCTCCATTTTTCCCAACCCCCAGGATCTCGTGCTGCTGGTGGTTGATGCGCAGGCTCTTCGCCAGCACCGCGAGGGCCATGACGCCCAGGGCCGCGAGGAAGAATATCATGTCCGCTCCCGTCTCTCAGGGCGCGGGCCGGCTGTCTGCCGTTTGCTTGGCTGAGGTCCTGCCGCTTGCTGCGTTCAGCGAAGCCTGTCGTCCCGCGCGTGGGTTTCGGGTGGAGTATCGCCCGATTGGGAGCGGGTGAAACAGGAAGGCACGAACAAGGCTATCGCTGCGTTCGTACGCAAAAAGCCCCCGGCTCATATTGAACCGGGGGCTGTGGAGGGGCGTATCAGAACACCCAACACGCGTGGCGCGCAGGGCGCTTCGCCATCAGGCTGTCATCGGACCTGAAGCATTTTCCATGGCAGGTTGCCTACCACTCACCGGCGGGCAGCTTCTTGCCCAGCAGGTAGCCGAAGGTGGTGCAGGCGCCGCCCAGGTTGATGCCGGGCACATGGTAGTCGTACACGTCGCCGTACATGTCGCCCACCACGGTGCCCACGCCGTAAAGGCCAGGAATCGGGTCATTGTTCGAGTCGCACACGTGCATCTGGATGTCGGTGTTCAGGCCGCCGGTGATGCACAGGGTGTAGGGCTCGTTCTTGATGCCGTAGAAGGGGGGCTGCTTGACGGGCAGCAGGAAGCGCTTGTCCTTGTGGAACTCGTCGTCCAGACCGGTCTCGCAGTAGGAGTTGTAACGCTCGACCTGGGCCAGGAACTCCTCCTTGGGCAAACCCAGACCCTCGGCCAGCTCTTCGAGGGTGTCGGCCTTGACGGCGGTCTCCGCCATGGTGGCGTCGAAGCCGGCGTACTCGTCGGTGGTGGTCCAGTCGGTGTTGGGGTCAAAGAGCATGGCGATAGAGTCGTAGACCTCCTGGGTGTCCCGGGGCTCGCCGCCCACGCGGTCGCTCTGCCAGGGGGCGGAGTCCCTCACCCAGTTGTCGTCCCAGATCAGGAAGGCGCACCCGTCAGGCTGCACGCGCTGGGGATAAGGCATGTAGCCGTAGGTGCAGTTCTCGTTGCTGTAACGCTTACCCTTGTTGTTGACCAGCAGTCCCGGGAAGGTGGTCAGGGCACCCTCCGCCCACCAGCGGCAGGGAAGGACCTCGTCGCCCATGGTGGCGAGCATGGGGGCGTTGGGGGTGTACTTCTGCCACGCCGCACCGATCCACAGGGCAAGCTTCAGGCCAGAGCCGTCGTACACGCCGCCGTTTCCGAAGGGCAGGGCGATGGGGCAGTACTTGGCAACCATGTCGCGGTCCTGGGAGAAGTCGCCGGTTGCCAGCACTACGCCCTTGCTGGCCACGTAGCGCACGTACTTGCCGTCCTTCTTGGCCACGCAACCGGTGACTCGGCCGGTGTTGTCGTCCTCGCGGTCGAGCTGCACGGCGGTGGTGCCGTAGAAGATCTGGCCGCCGCCCTTGATGATCTCCTCTGCCAGGGCCTCCACGACGATCTGCTGGGAGGCGCCGGCGGCGTTGGCCCCTTCGGCAACGAAGGAGTGGGACACGTTCAGGGTCTTCAGCGGGCCGCCGTCCCACCAGCAGGTGCCGCCGTCCTGCTGGTTGTTCTCGATGACGCAGTGGATGCCGTAGGGCTCCATCTTGTCCATCAGCCAGTTCATGGCGTTGCCGGACTCGTCGTAGACCAGCCACCACTTCTCCTGGTCCAGGCGGAAACTGTTGGCGGCGAAGATGTCCTGGAAGATGGGCTCGATCTCCTCGCGGGTGAAGTCCATGCCCAGCTCGTGGGTGAGCCTGGTGTTGAAGGCCGCGTTGGAGCCGCCGCGGGACACGGGGCCCGCGCTGTCCGCGATCAGGAGCACGTCGGCCCCCTCCTCCACGGCGGAGGCGCCGGTCACCAGGCCGCTGACGCCTGCGCCGATGATCAGGATCTCGCACTCAACGGTCTCCTCGATCTTGCTCTCGTCGATGGGGTCCGGCGGAATCTCGAAGTTCCACTTGGCGTTGATGAACTTGTCCGCATCCAGGATCAGCTCGCCGCTGTCGGCGGAGGAGCTTGCCGGGGCGCTCGGGGCGCACCCCGCGGCGGTCCCGATTGCCCCAGCCGCTATGGTTGCGGCGCCTGCTGCCGCGGCACCCTTCAGGAACCTGCGACGATCAATGGTGTTTTCCATGTTCCCTCCTCAGGAAGACGTGTGCTTTGCGTCCAAAGAGCAGCGTGCGCCCTTCCAAAGAACAGCGCGCGCCCTGGACGCTTCATCCGAAGGGCGGCTTGCGCCCTGGACGCCTCGCAGTATGCCCACCTGACTGAGAGCCCGCGTCACTCACTTCGCGGCATTTATCGGCCCTCACCCGCGGGGCACGCAGGTCACCCAAAATGTGGCATGACAGGATTCTGCCAGGGAATATACTGGGTTGAGCCGAATACTGGCTGCAGTCGTAGGAGCAATGTTTGGAGGGGCATGGACGCTCGATTCGCGCAGCAGGACGAAAGGCGCACGCCGCTGGTGGGCAGGCCCACCGCCAAGGACGCGGGGATGGGCATCCTGTACTTCTTCACGTCCCACATGGTCATCAGGGCCATGTACTTCATAGGCATCGGACGAAGCGCCCAGGACCTGGGCCTCTTCTTCGCCGCCGTTATCGTGTTCGCCATCGGAGCACATTGGGCCGCATCCCCCCTGCTCAAAGCCAGGAGGATTGTGGAATCGGCCTTGGACGTCCCTGTGGTGAGCGTGTTCTCCGCGGCCGGCGCCGTAGCCGCCCTGGTCTCCATGCTGCCGCAGATGCCGCCTCTGCTCTTTTTCTCCTCTGGGGCGGTTCTCGGGATGGCCTGCGGGTGGATTATCGCCATATGGACCTCCACCATCAGGCCCACACGCCTAGACCCCGACTCCTTCTACATCCACCCGTCCCTGGCAGTTGCGGTAGCCGTGTACTTTATGTTCCGTGCGGTCAGCACCCTCTCTGACGTCATCGCCCAGGGCTTCATGCTCTCTCTGCCACTGATCGCCATGGCGTTCATCTTCCAATCCGAGACATCAGCAGGTGAAGGAACCCGCGGCCTGGACGCCGGTCGGACCCCGGGCTCTAGTCGGGAGCCCGACCTGGTGGAAAGCTTCCGCTCCCTGAAGGTGCTCATCGCGGTGGCGGCCTTTTTCGCCATTGGCTGCAGCGTCTTCGTGTTCGCCGCCGGGCTCGAGGGCAACGTGCTCCCCTCAGGGCTCAACGGCATGACCCTGCTTGAGGTCATGGCCATGGCGCTGCTCGTGGCCTGCTGCTGGCTCATGCGCAGGATATCCCGCCTGCGGCTGCGCACGTCTTCGAGGATGTCCACAGCGGTGCTGGTGTGCGTCTGCGTGGCACCCATGTTCGCCATCGGCGCGATCATGGGAGGCGCCGCGATCCCCTCGGAGGCGCCCGGCGCACTCTGGGAGAGCAACATCTGGGTGCTCATCATCGCCATCTTCGCCTACGACATCCGCGACGGCATCTACGCCATCAAGGGCCTGGCGGTTGGGCTCATGTTCGAGGCCATGTGCATGGGCCAGGTGATCGTCTGCACCTCCATGCTTGCCATGGGCGAAGGGTACGCGCCTGTAGCAATCGTGGCTTCCGCGCTGTACTTCGGCGGGGTGGCTCTGCAGCTGCTCCGCTCCCCTGCGCCACAGGTGGAATCCGCGCCGTTGGTTTCGGCCGCATCCCCCATCCGTCGGCCCGACGAGCATCAGGGGTCCCGCGATTACGAGCATCTAGAATGCGTCTCCGAACAAACCCCTTGCGACCCGATGCTCCCAACGATTGCAAATCAGGCCTCTGAGCCCGAGATCATCGCCTGCTGTGCCAGGATCGCCGCTGATTTTGGCCTGACCCAGCGCGAGGAGGAGATCCTATCCCTAGTTGCCCAAGGGCGCAGCGCGAAGTACGTGGCAGAGGAACTGACCATATCCCACAATACGGCGCGCACCCACATCAAGCATATTTACGAGAAGCTGAACATCCACTCGAAGCAGGAGCTTTTGGACCTGGTCCTGTTCGGGGGCGGGACCAATGTAGGGCCTATGTAGGGCCGACATGGGCCCAGCCGCGTGGGAGGCGAACGGAAAAGGGACGGAGCGTGAGGGAGAGACTCAAGCCGGGAAGGATCCCGGGGCTTCCGCTGCCGGGAGAGGCGTCATCCCCCATCTCCTCATGCTCGCAAGCCCATCTCCGGAGCGTCGGGTCCTTGATGCCGAGCCCCTCGGAAAGCTCCCGCACCGTCATCTCATCGGATAGGACCACCTTTGCCGCCGAGATCTTGAATTGCTTGTCGTAGCGTTTCCCCTTTCGGGCCATTTCGAACACCTTTCACCCTTAATTTGGTTTCCAATCTATCTTGCCCACTCCACTCCTAACCGGACCTGTTAGGTCCAACTTTTCGTCCGCACTCCCGAGGTATGCAACATGGCCAGCAGGAAGAAGACATACGGGACGGGAACCATCAGCAATGCGGGGCCCAACAAGTGGCGCATCCGTATCTTCATGGGATACGACGCCAGCGGTAAGGAGATCCGCCCCAGCAAGACGATAACCGGCACCAAGACCGAGGCGGTGCGCGCCATGGAGGCGCTGCGCGAGGAGACCGAGAAGGAGATGCGCCGCGCCGCGAACCCCATGGCCAACATGACCGTGGGCGAGTGCGCCTGGCAGTTCTTCGCCGAGCAGAAGGCCGTGCGGCAAAACGCCATCGCCATGAAGCGCGACGAGCTGACCATACGCCGCATCGACGAGAACTTCGGCGAACTGCTGCTGACCGAGGTGACGCCCGCCCACATCCGCGCCGTGCACACCCGCCTGCGCCGCGAGGGCGCCATGAGCGAGGACGGCATCCACAAGATGCGCCAGAAGATGAAGCAGGTGATGCGCCAGGCGCTCTACGACGAGCTGATCATCCGCAACCCCTGCGAAGCCGAGAAGGCGCCCAGGCCCAAGGGCGTCAAGCGCCAAAGCCTGAGCGAGGAGGAGGCCGCGCACCTGTACCGCACCCTGATGGAGGGGCCGCTGGCCGCGCCGGAGGGCGGCGTGCTGCACTACCACAGGACCGGCCACGTGGGGCTGAACTACCACGAGCTGCGCCACGCCCAGGCCACGCTGCTGATATCGTCCGGCGCCGACATCAAGATCGTGCAGGGCAGGCTCGGCCACTCCAGCGCCAGCCTGACCATGAACATCTACGCACACGCCATACGCCAGAACGACGAGAAGGCGGCGGTGGCCATGGAGAGCATGCTGGGCGGGCATGCGGGCGAAGGGGACGCCTCTCCTCTGCCGGCAGCCGATGCTGCCAAGCCTGCTGCAGCCGAGGCCAAGGCCGAGGAATCCGTCGTGCCGCCGGAGGTGGCCAAGGCGGTGACGGGGAAGGACAAGGTGCTGGCGTTGTTCGGCCTGTTGCCGCAGGGCACGCAACTCACCCGCAGGGAGATCTGCGAGCGCTGCGGCATCACCAGCGAATAACGAGGCCGCCAGCTGGTGAAGCGACTGACAGATGAGGGCATGCTGGTCAAGAGCGGGAATACGAAGAGTGCGAGGTATGGGATGGCGTAGCCCGCAAGGATGTTAATCGGTTGCGCAGACGGGCCTGATTCTGTCCTCCTGCTCAACGTTTGCGTTGAGGCTTGCAAGCTTGCTGGGGGAGATCTGATACTGGCCGTTCTTGGGAAGATTCTTGTTAGCGACCAGACTCCGCACGACGTCGCCTGGCACGTTGCATGCCTCGTGGAACTCACCGCTATCGTCAATCTTCAGCACGATAAGGTAATCAGGGCTCGAGCCGATGCCTCGTCAATCTCCCGGAGCCGATGCAGCCAACGGAGCACGCAGCCAGATTCGAAGAACTCCAGCAAAGCACCCTCACAGAAACGATCCGCCCTAGACGCGGCAAGCAGCAAAGCGACGACGCATTGGCCGTCAAATGCTGAAATGTCGGCGCCCTTCATGGACTCCATGTCCCATTTCAAACCTTTGCTCTCAAGAATTTCAGCGTAGTTGGTCAGTTCGAATTCAGGATGGTTATCCACAAACTCATAGACGGCTTCTTCGACGGCCCGAACCGCCCTGTTGTAACCGACGAATGGGAACGCCATTGGATCATCAGGCGCGGCCTTGCTCTCACGGTCGACAATCCATTCGCCATATCCTCCGGCCCCTTCGAGTTCGGGGATATGCCTGGTCGGGCTCTCAAACACGAGCAACCTCCTTTCCGAAGTGCTCACCGGCGATCGCATCAAGCTGGGCGCGGATATCCTCGAACGGCAGGTTGAGGTCCAAGGTCCTCACGCTGATCTTGTTGCCGCTCATCTGGTAGGTGGCATCGGGTTGGACCTCCTCGTCAGTCCTGGCGTAGAGCAGCATGCCGGAGACCTCGTGCTCGGTGTGCGCGAGCTCCGCCTCCTTGTTCTTCACGTAGGTGAAGATCTGGTACAGGTTGGCGGAGTGCACGGTGCGCTTGTCGAACTGCTGCTGCATGTCATGCGCGTAGTACTTGGCGTCGATGACTAGCACGGTGCCGCCGCGCTCCAGCATGACGTCGCTCTTCATGGTCGGCAGCATGTCGTCGAACCCGTCGTCCAGGACCCAGTGGATGTGCAATGCCGAGGCTGACAACTCCGGGTGCTCCTGCCGGTAGTATTCAAGGATGAACTTCTCGTACAGGCGGCTCATGCGCTGCTCGTCCAGGAAGTCCATCAGCCTGCTGGTGCCGTCTGACTGCGTCTGGAGCAGACCCTTGGCCACGAGCCAGCACACGTTCATGAGCATGCGGTATGTCTGGTTGTTGCGATCGAAGCGCATGCGCCAGTCCACCGATGCCAACTCGATATCGCCCACCTCGGCAAAGTACGCCAACAGCCTCTTGAGCTCCTTCTTGCGCGACGCGGTGATGTCGGAGCGCACCAGCAGCACCATGGTCGCCTTGAGGATGCGGTTCATACGCGTGTCGATGCTGAACTCGTCATAGCTGCACACGAGCTGGCGTCTCAGCACCGAGCGGGTCTTGACCAACTCGGACACCTCAATCTTGCCGCGCAAAGACGACAACGCGTCGGTGCGGTCGACGTACTCCTGCCCCAGACCGCGCTTGAGCTGGGAGCGCACGCCGCGCGCCAGTATCGCCGCGCAGAGCTCGGCGGTGTTCTCGAACTCCTCAGTGGCGACGTCGCGGTAGCCCTGCTCACGCAGTACCTGGAAGGCGTACGCCAGCATGTGGTAGATGTTCTGGACGCGGATCACTTGACCGCCCTGCGCAGCGCGTCGGTCCACTCCCTCACCTTGGAGGGCTCGTCGAACCAGTACTCCTTGAGCATCGGCACCAGCTCGTACTCCACGATGGCGGAGAGCTTGTCATCCGTCGCGTCGCCGGGTCCCATGCCGCAGAAGTAGCTGTGGCCAATGCAGAAACCCTCGCCCAGGGTCTCGTCAGTGGTAATGGCCTCATTGAGTCGCTTCACGCAGGCGATGAGCTCGTCGAGCCTGTCGCTGCCCAACCCCTCACGGTATGCGACGAAGCCGTCGGAGTCGAACCCCGGCCTCAGGTCGAAGAACGCGAAGCGGCGGCGCAGCGCGTAGTCCAGCATGGCCAGCGACCTGTCGGCGGTGTTCATCATGCCGAGGATGTACACGTTGCTGGGGACGTAGAACAGCTCGTGAGAGTACAGCAGCTGCAGTTTGTTCCTACTGCCGCGCTTGTCGTTCTCGATGAGCATGAACAGCTCACCGAAGATCTTGGAGAGGTTGCCGCGGTTGATCTCGTCGATGATGAAGAAGTAGTCGTTGTCGGTGTCGTCGGCGGCCTTCTTGCAGAAGGTGTAGAACGCGCCCTTCTCGAGCTCGAAGCCCGCCGCGCTGGGACGGAAGCCCTCGATGAAGTCCTCGTAGCTGTAGCTCTGATGGAATTGCACCATCATCACGCGGTCGGGATCCTTCACGCCCATCATCGAGTATGCCAGGCGCTTGGCGATGAAGGTCTTGCCCACGCCAGGGGCGCCTTGCAGAATGACGTTCTTCTTGGCGCGGAGCACGCCGACGAGCGTGTCGTAGGCGGCGCCGTCCATGTATGCCTCGGAGAGGAACTCCTCGCGGTCGTACTCCGGCAGCTCGACGACCGGATCGTCCTCGATCGCCGCCTCGGACTCCTGATCGAAGTAGCCCTCCACCTTGGCGACTAAGTCAGGGTAGAAGGTGACGTCGGTGAGGGTCTTCATGGCGAACCTGCCGTCGTTAGTCCAGTGCCCCTTGTGGGTCCAGCGCACCCTTCGCAGGTTCGGGTAGTACCCGCCGTCCTCGTCGTATTCGTACTCGCCGGTCACCACACCGCGGCCAATGAGCTCGGTCATGCCGTGCTTGACAAAGACGACGTCGCCAGGCTTGACCTCGCGCGAGAACTGCCACACTGCATGGGCGGAGTTCTTCTGGGAGGTGCCGTTCCCACAGACCTCCAACAGCCTCAGCCGCATGTCCTCCTTGGTCTCGTAACCCCTCAGGTCGCCGAGCTCGTGCCAGCCGAGCCCCATCACACCTCGCTCGTAGAACTCATCCCACATGCTGGCACCCTCGCCCGGGGCGTACAGCCAGTAGCGCACGGTCTCGACGCCGGCGTCGCCCAGCGCGTTCTCCTCGGCCTTCTCCTCGGCCGCCTTCGCCGCGGCCTTCTTCTCCTTGTTAACCCGCTCGGACTCGACGAACGCAGCGTCTGACAGAGAGGGGAAGTCGGAATAGGGGCACTCATCGCTGCCCAGCGCCGACTTGATGGCGTCGCAGATGGCGAGGTACTTCTCGCCATCGTGGATCACAGTCGCGGAGTCGTTCTCCTTGGGCACGGCCTCCGCGACGGCAGGGCCCGCCTCGGCCATATCGCCCATGAACCAGCGGTTGCGCGAGTCGAGGTTGATGAATTTATTAGGCCTTGCCCAGTAGATGCCCATAGTGAGCTTCCATCCGAGCCCGAATTGCGAGACGGTTTTGCCATAAGCCTCGACAAACGCGACACGGTTGGCGGCATTATCCTCGTCGGCCAGAGCGAGCTCCGCCTCGAACACGGACCAGAGGTTGTCGATGTCATGCTCCCCGCGCCTCTTGTCGTTGACAAAGGCATAGAAGGTTGCGTTGAGGTTGTTGAGCACGGGGATGCCGTCGAAGTCGTCCGGCTGGTCTGCCTCGATGCCGAACGCGTACGCGAACCCGGCAATGATCTTCCTGCGGTTGACATCGGAGATGCCCTTGTTGAAAAGGCCAAACACCGTATAGGGGTCAATGTCGGAAGGCAACGGGGCATCTTCCAGCTTGGGAAGAGGAAGGCCGACGGAGTCGTAGATCGACTTAACCTTGCCGATAAGGATGGCACGGTCGTTCTTGTACGGCAGCAACTTGTCTGCCAGCTCCTGGTAAAAACCTACCCATGTGCAATGTGCTTTAGCCATGCCTCAATGCTCCAATCAATATTTCTCGCCACGCACAATCACTGCGATGCGTTCTCGTCCAGGTGCCTCAGGCCCTGACGCAGGGCGATGAAGTGCTTGGCGTTGAACCGGATGGTCGTCGTCCTGCCCTCTAGCTCGATGTCCAAGGGGATGGATTCCGTATCTCCTGGCACCACCTCGATCTGTTCGACTTGCTCGGCAAAGCCCGCCAGTTTCTTTCCGCAGTACCGATACTTCGCGGCGCAGTTCGGGCAGAGCGACAGTGAGTTCCATCCCAGTTGCGCAGTGTTCTTCATGCTCTCTGGCAGATCGGCGGTGTTGATGATGTTGATCGCCTCGAAATGAGGCTCGCCGTCATGCCTGATTATCTTCGTGTCGCAGATTTGGCAACGTCCCCTGTACCACTCCTTCAGGGTCTCCTTCTCCTTCTTGTCCGCGGCTGTCACCACCGAAAAGCGCGCGCGCCTCTTTGCCGGCATGCTCTTCAAGTCGCTGATGGTCTCGTCGATCTTCTGGGCACGGCGCTCGGGGTTTCTGACGGAACCGAAATCCTCCCTCAGGCCGATGCCCTTCTCGGGTCGACCTTCCCTATCCTGTTTGTCCAGCAGTTCCCGGGCTGAGAGCTTCTGAGCTTCCTTCTCGGCCTGCTTTTCGGCGTCCTTGCGTTCCTTCTCCTTGGCCTTCTGGAGGAACTTGAAATCCTCATCGCTGATGAGATGCTGCCCGATCTTCTCGGCCTCGTTCTTCAGACGTGTCTCAGCTGCCCGTTTCTCGGAAACGTCGGCACCGAGCTTCAGGGCGGCGACGAGCTGGCCATCCCCCAGCTCGCGGAAAACATGGTCAAGCTCCTGGAAGGAGATCTCTCCGGGCTTGTGCATGTTGCCCACGACGTCGGGCAGCCATGTTCCCTCCTTCAGGAAAGCTATCAGCTGCGAGTCGGCGGTCTGAGGCATCGACCTCGCGTTGGCCTTGTAGTATGCCAGCGCATATTTGTCAGTCGCGCCGTTCTCGCTCAGGAGCCGCCATATCGCGAAGGACATCTCGTACGAGATTCCCTCGAGAGACTCGGGCAAGCCGGGGATGGTGAAGTCGTACTGGACGCCCTTGGACGTGAGTGTTCCGCCGCGCGACGCCATCCATGCATACCTCGGATTGTCCTGGGGGCGGCAAGGGACGATCTCCAGCCCCGTCTTCACACCGGCCCATCTCAGGTAATCGACGAAGCAGTCCAGATCGTCCGCCTTCTTGTAGATCTTCTGGTACACGGGATGCACGACCATCCTGCGCTCGAAGGCGGCGACCTGATCACCCAGTTCGTTGCCGTAGTCGCTTCCCAGGACCAGCTTGTCTATGGTCGAGAAACGGGTCTTCCCATTCGGGGCCCGCCCGATGAAGATGGCCGAACTTGCCACGTCGGCGTCAATGCCCTTCTTGTGGGCGCGAGCCAATGTCTTCAGGTCATTGTAGTAGGCCATATTCTTGGCGACAGTCTCGGCTTCGGAGTCCTTTATGTTCGAGTAGCGGGCGATGAGTCTCTCGAGCTCGACCTCGAGACTGTATTCCCTGACGCCAATCTTGAGCAGCATCTCCCGAAAGCCGCGGGCGTCGTATCGCTGGGTCTTTGCACCATCGTCCACAAGCCTCGGATCGACGATGGGGTCGGTGATGCTGTCGGCGTCGAAGCCCTCGGGCATGATGAACGTCTCGCGCGGGGAATGGAGCGAGCCATCCATCGTCTTGAGGAAGGCGACGGAGGGAAGGTTGGAGATGTACTTGTCGAAGGCCTCGCGTCGGCGTTCAGACTCGGCGTCTCCGAAGACGTATTCCGAGTTGCGAAAGTCGTTGTACGCGGTCAGCATGCCCTGGTACATCAGCTTGATCCAGATGACGTCCCTCTTGGCGACGTGGTCCAGCAATGCGGAGCGAGCCTGTGCTTTGTTGAAGGCGCGGGCGAACTGGTACGAGTCGAACTCGTCGATGCCCAGTGTGTCGAGGAAGTCGTACTCGCGCCGGTTCACGTTCTTCAGCGGCGGATTCGCGATCCACTTGCCGTTGATACCCGCGAAGTCGCCGAGGAGTTCCTCGGACAGGAAGTTGGAGTAGACCGCCGCGCCTCGTACCGCGTCCTTCGACGAGATGTATCCGCCCGAGCGTGCCAGCAGATAGTCGTTGGAGGCAAATGCTTCGCAGACCGAGTCGAGGATCGGCAGGTAGTTCTCGCCGAGCTCGTCGGAGCGGTTGGGCATCACCGCGTAGAATTCGCCGGTGAGCAGTCCCCGATTCTTGATATCGGCGAGTGACTTGGCCACGAGGGATGCCACTCGCCTCATGAGTTCTATGTTGTCATCGCACTCGCGGATGCTGTCGCGGGCGACGGTGGCTGAGAACGGCGCGTTGATGTGGAACTGCAGCCGTGAGTACTCCTTGTCGGCCGGGAAGTAGATGAAGGTCCTTCCGTCGACGGGCTTGACGGCGTCCTTGCCGTCCTTGTCACTCCCAAGGCAGTAGGCGACCGCGATGGGCAGGTTCTTCGTCTTACCCCTTTCGGTCTTTATCGTCGTCTCCTCGACGTAGCGCAGGTAGCGGCTGGTGCGAGCCCCCTCCCCCGGCTTCTTGCTCTCCAGTTCGACCTCGCCGCCGCTCTCGTCGATGCGCCTGACGTAGCCGGCCGTCTTCGAGTCACCCTCGACGCAATACTCGATCGAGGATATGTTCCTCAGGAACAGCAGGGTGGTCTCGTCCAAGCGCTTGAGGCCCCTCAGCGTCTCCTCGTAGGCCTTCTTCGCGGTCTTGTCGAGGTTGTTGAACGGAAGGTCGAACTCCGTCCAATGGTCACTCTTCTTATGCGCTAAGAAGTCCTGCGGGACCCCATCGGTCTCAATGAGGAAGTGGTTGGCGATCCTAAAGTGGTAGTCGCCCGAGTGGATCTCGGGCGAGAGCGTGTAGGTGAAGACCGCCTTGAAGCCGACGCCGAACTCGCCGATGGAGGTTGAGTCCTCCTTCTTGCCAACGTTGCCGCCGATGGCCGTGATGGCGTCGACGTCGTCGAGGGTGAACTCCCGCTTTCCGTTGTGGGCGAAGAGCACGCCGTCTTTCCTCAGGTCGAACCTCACCTCGGTCGCGCCGGCATCCTCCGCGTTCTGCAGGAGCTCGTAAACGAAGTGCGCCGAGTCGGGATAGAGGTCGGTGAGCAGCCGCAGTGTCCCTTGTGCCGAATTGTTCCTCTCGAGGACGTCCAACATCTCCCGCCTGTCGCGGATCAGCTCCTGGAGGTCTCTTGCCATCTACATCACCTCTATCGTGCCCGTGGCGAAGCGCCGGACGATGATGTCGGCAGCGCGCCTCTCGAGAAGGGCATCGCGCTTGTCATCCCAGAGGACCTGCAGGTTCTGCGCCTGCTTCTCCTTCATGGTCCTGATCTTTGCGTTCTTCGAGGCCATGGCAGCGGAATGCGCCTTGGCGATCTTGCAGGAGAAGGACTCGTCGAGGATGGCCACCTTGCTTGTGATGAT
>JAQXQN010000018.1 GCA_029101185.1 Eggerthellales bacterium
TCCATCATGGCCAGTACGGCATCGTTGCCAGCAACGTCATCACACAGGAAGGCCACGAACTCAACCAGCGTCATCGCCTCTGGCGGCATGGTGCCATGCAAGGATGCGTACAGGTAAAACAGCTGGGTCACCTGGGTCTCATCCATACCAAAGCATGCAGCTAGCTGGGCAGCAGACAGCGACACCCCCGAGGCTGCAAGGGAGCACAGAGACTCCATCTGGGAAAGCTGCTGAATCTGGGCCTGATCAAAAGAGCCACCATAGGCAGGGTCCTGGGACAACGCCAAAACCGCCTGCAGCACCTGGGGCAGGGCCATGGTCATACCATTAATATTTCCCGAGGTCAAATATCGGTACTGATACACCCCCAAGGCCTGGTCCGAACCCATCCCCATCCTAGCAGCAAGCTGATCTGAAGTGAGCTGCTGAGAGTTTGCCGAAGCGTCCAAATACGGGGTAAGGGCCTGGAGTTGAGCCACGCTTGCAGAATCCATGGCGGATCCCATCAGAGAGGATCCGGACTGGTCAAGGAGAAACTGGATGAACTGGGGCACGGTCATGGACCCTTCGTCAACCCCTCCGTTAACCATGAAGTAGAACAGATACAGCAAAGAGACCTGTTCGGGGTCAGACCCAAACAACTGAGCCATGCTTTCGGGAGTTCGGGGAGAGGTGATGGTCTCAGGATCCGAAAGGTTATACAGGGTGTCCACCTGATCGAGCATATCCTCGTCCACCAGGTTCTTGAAATCAGGGTTCTGAGCAATATCGTCCCTGATAAAGGCGGCCAACTGGTTCACGGTCATGGGGGAAACGTCGGTGCCCATGAAGTAGTAATAATACATGACCCGCATCATGGAGACGGTCATGTCCATCTTCTCCGCAAGGCCCGACGCATCGTATCGTGCGCCAAGGGTGTTGTAGTAGCCGTTGACGCTCTTGACCCCATCGGCACCTTCGTAGCCCTGCATCACCCCTGCTACCGCCGCCTCATCCTTGTTGCCATACAGGATGACCACCTGCTCCGTAGAGCCAAAGTTCTCCTGGATAACCGCCTGGTCGGGGTTATAGGAAGCGGTAAAGAAATTGATTCCCGCCTTGTCCTTCACGGCAAAGCCCACAACCACCAGCGCTGCCATAGCGCACAGAATGACGGGACGCAACACATAGCTGGCTTTTGCCAAGGGTGCGCCAGAGAAATGAGGCGCCTTCTTGGGGGTGGCAAGGATGGCACCATCAAGCAACACGGTCATGGCTGGCAGTACGGTAAACACCGTGACCAGAGACATGAGCACGCCCTTGGCAAGCACCCGGCCCATATCCGCGCCAATGGTAAAACTCATAGCAATCAGACATAGCATGCCTGCAAGGGTGGTAAAGGAACTGGCCGTAATGGCGGAAAAGCCTCCCGCAAGAGACTCCTTCATGGCGCTTGCCGCATCGGGGGCACTCGGCCTCAGTTGACGGTAGCGATCCATAAGCATGATGGAGTAGTCCATGGACAACACCAGTTGCAGCACCGCCCCAATGGAGAAGGTGGTCTGAGACACTGGACCAAAGATGAAATTCGTCCCCATGTTCAAAACCACAGCCACACCAATGTTGACCAGGAACAAGAAAGGCTCCACCCAGGAGGTGGACATGATCAAAAGGATGACCAGCAGCAATGCCAGAGCAATGGCAATCACCTTAGGCAGCGAGGAGAACATGGACTTGTAGTCCACAATGGGACCGCCCACATAGGTCTCGTTGCCCGAGGCCTCAAGCTCGGCACAATAGTCGTACACGTTGGAAAGGGCCAGGTCCGCTTCGCCTGAATAGGTACCGCCGGAAAGCTCAAGAACAAACAAGGTGTTGCCGTTTTGGTGGTAGTCGGCCCAGTCAGAGGCTGTCGAATCCTCCTGGTAGGACACACTTGCCACCCCGGCCACCTGGCCAAGGGCATCGGCCACCTGTTGACCCTGATCAGCGCCCAAACCCGAGACCATCACGTTAACGGGCGTGGACTCGCAAAACTGAGTGTCCATGACCGCAAGCCCCACCCGGGTATCAGAGTCCTCAGGCAGGTACTTGGTCTGGTCGTAATTCACCTGGATCAGCAGCATACCCAGGGCAGAGGCCACCGTAAGGGCAAGAATGGCCACCAGCACGGCCTTGGCGTGATCAACTATGAAATTGGCGAGCTTAGTCACAGCAATCCCTCCACAACGCTATTTGGAAGAATTATAGCGTCCAGGGGTTGGTCAACCCAATTACACCTGGTTGACTATGGCAAACGCCACCCGCAATCCATCAACCGCCGCCGACATGATGCCGCCCGCATAGCCTGCCCCCTCGCCACAGGGGTAGATGCCGCTGCAAGCAGGCTCATCAGCAGGTTCGTCTGCTGTCCCGCTAGCAGGAACGCCAGCAGGCCCGCTGGCAAGATAGGCCTGATAGGTTTCGGGGTCACGCACTATGCGCACCGGACTTGAGCTGCGAGTCTCCGGGGCGGTAAGCACCGCATCGGGATGAGCGAAACCTGGCATGCGACGGTCAAACTCCTGCAAGCCTTGGGCAAGGCCGGTGCTGACAAACCCCGGTAGCACTTGGGTTAAGTCCGTCCACACCACACCCCGCGCATAGGTGGGCTCTACCTGCAGCCGATCACAGAAGGCCTTCGCAGCTGAAGACCGTTTTCCAGAAGCGCCCGCGGCGGCGGCAAGATAATCCCCCACCCTCTGGCTGGGGGCCTGGTACCCTTCGCCAGCCGCATGAAACGCCGCCCGTTCTATCTGCCGTTGCAGCTCAATTCCGGCCAGCGGGTCCTTTCCGGCAAGATCATCAGGATTGATGGCCACCAGCAGGGCGGAATTAGCGTTACCCCCATCCCGGGCAAACTCGCTCATGCCGTTGACGCACACCCCGCCCTCCTCGGAGGCGGCACACACCACCTGGCCCCCAGGACACATGCAGAAGGTGTACACCCCTCGCCCGTCCTTCAAATGGCAGCTGAGCTTGTAATCTGCAGCCCCAAGGGCTTCGTGGCTGGCGAAGCGCCCGTACTGGATACGGTTGATCAGGCTCTGGGGGTGTTCGATGCGCACGCCAACGGAGAAGGGCTTGCGCCGCAGCGTCAGCCCCCTGCCCGCAAGCATCTCCAGGGTGTCTCGGGCAGAATGACCACAGGCAAGCACCACCCGAGATGCGGGGATGCGCTCCTGGGTGCCGCTGCGCACATTGGTGGCCATCACCGCCGCCACCTTGCCATCCTCAATGACCAGGTCATCCATTCTGGTGTCGAAACGAACCTGTGCCCCTTGGCCTATCATGTCCTGGCGCATGGCGGCCACCACCTCCACAAGGCGGTCGGTGCCAATGTGGGGCTTGGCCTGCCAGAGGATCTCCTTGGGGGCGCCGTAGTCAACAAATGCGTGAAGCACATGGGCACAATAGGGGCTCTTGATGCCGGTGGTCAGCTTGCCGTCGGAGAAGGTACCAGCACCACCCTCCCCAAACTGGATGTTGGACTCAGGGTTAAGGGGGCCGCCGGCGTTAAAGGCGGCCACCGCGGTCAGACGATCTTGGACCTGTCCGCCCCGCTCAAGGACCACCACCCGAGCCCCAGCCTGCGCCAGCGCCCAGGCGCAAAACAACCCTGCAGGACCAGTTCCCACCACCACAATAGGGGCAACGTCCTGTGTGGAAGAACGGCCTGCCTGACAATCCCCGATCTGCGGAATACTGAACCGTTCATAGGGCTGCCACGGGGCCACACGCACCCCAAGAGGACCAAAAGGCTTTCCCGCCTGGACTGTCGGCTGTGAAAGAATCCTCTCCTCAAGGCCGCTGTCGCAAAGCTCTACCCCTACAGAAGCGATGAAATGGACCTGGGACTTCTTGCGGGCATCCACGCTGCGCTTTTTCAGCAGGATCCGGGAAACCGCCCCAGGCGCCACATCCAAGGCCACCGCCACCCGGTCTACCACCACAGGCACCAGCCCCGCAGGGTGGCTATCCCAACGCGCTCCCGCGCTTAAGGGTACCGGCAGATTGGACACTTCGATCATAGGGCTCACCCGACTCTTGCTGAATTTTATCCTTGGGCAGCGGATCTGCCGGCAATGATGCCGCTAGTCCACGCCCAGTGCAGGTTGTATCCCCCGCACTTGCCGTCCACATCAAGGGCCTCCCCCGTGGCAAACAGCCCCGGGTGCTTCTTGGATTCCATGGTCTGGGGGATGAACCCCTTAACCGCCCAGCCCCCTCGGGTAACCTGGGCCTGCTTGGGGTCCGCCACCCCCTTGACCTTCAGGCCGAAGGACTCGCACACCATGGCAAGCACCACGGCCTCCTCTTCGGCGATGATGGGCTCATCAGGGTTGAGGCCTGCGGCCACGATCACGTTGCGGGCCAGGCGGGAGGGCAGCGCACCAGAAAGCACCTGATGAATGCTGCGATCAGGATGGGCCATGCTCTGATCCCAGATGAAATCAACCTTCGCCTGAGGGTCAAGGTCGCACAGCAGGTCAAGAAAGACCATCTGCCCGGGGCGCACCAGCCGCGACATGTTAAACACCGCAATACCGGAAACCCCGTAATCCCTAAAGAGCACCTCGCCGTACTCCTCGGGACCGCAATAATCCGCCTCAAACTCAGGGTCAACCACGTCAAGCCAGGCATCCTGCAGATCCGTAGGGTCCTCGTCAAGATACACCCGCGCTCGGACCTTGATACCGGAAAGCCCCTTGAGATTATCCGTATCCGTCTTCAAGGCGCACAACACCGGCGAGGTACGAATGTACTTCACATCCTCAGGAACCAAGGATGCATCCGGGGCTCCGCCAACGGACATGACAACCCTGTCGAAGCTTACGGACTCCCTGGAACCCTCCTGTCCTTCTGTCAGAACGTCCCAACCCTGGCGATTCCCGGGGGAATCAGACGCCGCGGGGCGGACCTGGATGACCCGAGTGGAGGTATGCACATCCACCCCCGCCTCCTCAAGAGCCCAAAGCAGCAGGTCAACTACTGTGGTGGCTTTCCCCGAGTAGGGATACACCCTGCCTTCCTCCTCCTCGAAGGCAAGAAGCCCCAGGTCTGCGAAGTAGCGCATCACGTCCTCTGGAGTCACGCAATTCATAGCCTCAGCCACAAACTCAGGCCTGTTATAGTCGGAGGGCATAATGTCGGAATTGGTGAAATTGCACCTGCCATTTCCGCTGGCAAGCACCTTCTTGAGCACGCGAGGTCCCGCCTCATACAGGCAGACCTGGCATCCGAACCTGGACGCTTCGACAGCCGCAAGCACGCCGCTAGCTCCGCCTCCCACCACCGCAACGGTCGTCATGAGTTAATCCTTCTTCACAGGGCCATTATTGATAAAGAACATGCAGGCACGGCACACGTCCCGCACCGCAGCCGATCGGTCCACATCGGGATTGGCCAGTAGATCAAGACCCACGGCCCGCTGATGGGTGGGGCGCTTGCACATGGAGTAATAGCAGTCCTCCGGACAGGTGGCTCCGGGGACGTTATGGGGGCAGCGGCTTTGCATCTCATCGTCGCAGCCGCGCATCTGCCAGCAGAACTGAGCCATGGCCTCTTCTCCTTTGGGGCGCACCAGGCCCCGATAGCTCCTACAGCGGCTAGTAAATCAATTACTGCCACACAACCGGTAATAAAGGGGCCCACCTCTGTGGCGGGCCCATACTGCACACCGTAATGGCAAAGCGTCCTTTGCATATACGCCAAGGACGAGCCAGCGTGTCCTACTTGAAGGGAATAACGCGGGTGATGCCGGCAACGTGCTCCTTCAGGATGCGCTCAATGCCGTTGGCCAGGGTCAGCTGGCTCATGGGGCAACCGCTGCAGGCGCCCTGAAGCTCAACCACAACAGTACCGTCCTCCTGGACCTCCACCAGACGGCAGTCTCCACCGTCAGCCTGAAGGCTAGGACGAACCAAATCCAAAACTCGAGCCACATTCTCCTTGTCGACAGCCATTACAACCATCCTTTCCTCATGATGAAATACCGCGTGATTGTACCATGTCCTGAAAGCATCAGCCCCGCAATACCCGCCCTATTCTTGTGAGGATACATCAGCGCGGCCAGTGTCGGAAGTAGTCTGCACGGTTTCAGGTTCCCCTGCTTGCGGCAGATGAACGATGGCCACATATATGAGCAGCCCAATTCCCCCAATCACCAGGGGCACACTAAGCATCTGGCCCATGGTGACCCATCCCCCAAAGAGGTACCCCAACTGCGCATCGGGCTCACGGATGAACTCCAGAGAGAATCGGAAGATCCCATAGAGCACCAGAAACACCCCAAAGAAGGTGCCTCGGGGCCTCGGCGGGACCCGACGAGACAGAGCGAAGAGAACCAGGAAGATAACCAGGCCCTCAAGGATGGCTTCGTAGAGCTGGGAAGGATGCCGGGGCATCATACCCGCAGCGCCGCCAAAGACCACGCCCCAGGGAAGATCCGTAGGAGCACCCCAAAGCTCGCCGTTGATGAAATTTGCGATTCTGCCAAAGAACAGTCCAATCACGCCGCCGATGGCGCACAGGTCAGCCATGGTCAGGAAGGGGATCTTACAGATATGTGACGTAATTGCCACACCAACGGCCAGGCCAATAAGGCCGCCATGAAAGCTCATACCCCCTTCGGAGAAAGCCAGGATCTTCTCAGGATGGGCAAGATAGTATCCGTCCCCGTAGAACAGGCAATACCCCAGCCTGCCGCCGATGATCACACCCAGGATGATGCCAAGGAAGATGGTGGTGAGGGAATCCGCAGAGATGTTGATCTTCCAGCGCCGGATCACGCTGCGCATGATAAAGAAGGCAAGGACGAACCCCAGCAGATAGGCAAGGCCATACCAGCGCACGCTTACGGGCCCTATGGTAAAGGCCACCGGATCAATGGCCTGGTAGATCTCTGTCAGCATGGCATTCCTTTCACACGCCCCCGCGGGGCCGGGCTTTACGAATTGGACCCGTTGATCACGTCAACGTAGTCTTCGCCAATGAGCACCTTTACATCGGTGGTGTATACGTAGGCCCAAGGCTCGTACACCGCCCGGCCAATGCCAAGGGCGCTCACGATTGCCTCAGCATACGCTTCGGACCCTTCGTCCCAATAGGCCACCAGAGTTTCGTCATAAATTGCAACCGGTGCGTTACCCGTTGATTCCACAGTGAAACCCCACTCCTCAAGAACCCTGGCTGCATGGGCGGCGGCACCGGTGATGGTCCCCCCGTTGAGTACCTCTATGGTCAGGTCCTGATCAAGGACGGAGCCAATCTGATCCGCCCTATCCTGAACAGGGGAAAGACCCTGACAGATCCGAGAATTCATGGTTTGCCACGCATCCGCGTCCGCCACAAGACAGGAGTCGTAGGTACCGGGTAGGGTATCTGTATCGCAAGGAACTACGGCTGTCTGCACCGACGCTCCGGTAACAAAAGAGATGGAGTCCAGGTAGGACAGGGCGTCTTTCACCTCCATGTCGGTGACAAAACTCCCCTCGAGCCCGTCAAGCATTTTAAAAATTGACGAAGCGTTCAAATCCTCAAGCTTTACGAAAAGCTGGGACACCACCATAGAGATGTGCTCCGCCCTAACAGTATCCGCGCTGCTGCCGAAGTCATTGGCCCTGCAGAGAAACAGCGCCTGGTCTCCGTCTACGTTTTGCAGCCCGGGCTCAAGAGCGTAATCACCCGCATCAGGATCAGACACGTCCCGAGACAGGGATATGGGCAAGGTTCCCACCGCATTTACCAGGTTCACGAAGGCCTTCGCGTCAATGGAAGCGTAATGGCAGATATCAACACCAAGCAGGTCCTTGACCGACTGGATGACCAGGGCATCTCCCCCACGGCCGTAGGCCTGATCAAAGGTGCAGTATTCATCCTCCCCGCACGAGATCATAAGAGAACCCGGGATGGAAACCACCGTGACCAGGTTATTGCCTGAATCCAGATAGAGCAGCAGCGCCGCATCCGGACCATCCACCCCCTCCTGGGTGAAGCGTCCGGTAATCAAGGTGTAGTACCCTCCCTGATCAGGAACGGGAGCAAGCAACTCAGATGCCTCGGGGGCAAGAAGGAACTTATTGTTCACCTCAGAGCGAAACACCGCCGAAGAAACCGCCATGGCAACAACCACCGTCACCGCAAGCACAAGCGCGCACAGCGCAAGCATCCGACGCCTTGAGGATGCGATACCCCGCTCCACATAGGAGCTACGGTTTATCCTATTTGACCAGGCGCGACCCGATTCCCGAGAATTGGTGGCGGGAGCAACCTCAAACACGGCCGATCCTGAATTGATCCGTGGGTTAGCAGCGGAAAACCGTGACGCGCCCACATTCTTTGCGCTGGACACGCTGCCTGCCATACCCACATTAGGCGGAGTCACGCCGCTGCACATACGCGGTCCGTTGCCTTGGGCGCTATGCAGGTTACTGATTTGTTGGGGGCTTTTACGACGGGTGACCATGCGCCCATCCTACCATTCAGAATCCGGATCAGAAACCCTGCGCAGGTTTGCCCCCAGCGCAGAGAGCTTGCCCACATAATCCTCGTATCCGCGGTCTATGTGGTAAATGCGGTGCACTGTGGTGGTACCCTCGGCGTACACGCCCGCAAGCACCAGTGCGGCACCGCAGCGCAGGTCCGTGGCCTTAACCGCAGTGCCCTGCAGCCCCTTGACCCCCTTGACGATGGCGTGATGGTCGTCAATGGAGATATCAGCGCCCATGCGTCCAATCTCTGCGGCAAACATGAACCGGTTCTCAAACACGTTCTCGGAGATCACCGAATTGCCGTCCGCAAGGGCACACAGGAGCATGAACTGAGCCTGAAGGTCTGTGGGAAAGCCGGGATGAGGCAGGGTCTGGATGTCGGTTGCCTTAAGGGGCTCCATCCTGCTCACAGTAATGGAGTCTTCGCCACACTCCACCCGACAGCCCATGGCCTGCAGCTTCATGAGGGCCATCCGCAAAAAGGAAGGGTCAATGCCCTCAACGGTCACCGGACCAGCGCACAACGCGCCTGCGACCAAAAAGGTACCCGCCTCAATACGATCTCCGCAGGTGGCGTGCTGGCAGGGATGCAGATCCTCGGGGGATACACCCTGAATAGTGATGATCGAAGTGCCCGCGCCAGAAACCCGAGCCCCCATAGCATTCAGCATATTGGCCAGGTCCTCAATCTCGGGCTCTCGGGCGGCGTTCTCAATAATGGTGGTGCCCTGGGCCGTTACAGCACACATCATGGTGTTTTCCGTGGCGCCTACACTGGGAAAATCAAGGGACACATAGGCCCCATGAAGCCCTTCGGGAGTGGTAGCCTCGATAAACCCATGGTCGGTCTTAAACTGGACCCCCAGGGCCTGCATGCCCAGCATATGCATGTCAATCTTTCGGGCGCCAAGGTTGCAACCCCCAGGCATGGCCACCCGGGCCCTGCCGAAGCGTGCCACCAAGGGGCCAAGCACGGAAATGGAAGCCCGCATCTTAGAGACCAGCTCATAGGGGGTCTCCCACTTATCAACAGAAGCAGTATCAATTTCAATTGTGTGGTCATGCCTGCTCACCCGAGCACCCAGGGTCTCAAGAACCTTGGCCATCACGGCAATATCGGAGATGATGGGCACATTGGTGATGGTGGTAGGGCCATTGCCAAGAATAGAGGCGGCCATGAGCTTGAGCGCCGAGTTCTTTGCCCCAGAGACCCTCACGGTCCCCCGAAGCGGGGTGCCGCCCTCAATGACAATCATTTCTGCAGTCAACACAACCTCCCCTGCTCGTCAACACGTTCCTCCAGGTTCCACCCGGATGGATGGCAGATTTCATAAAAAAGTATTTTCTCAGAAAGCAGCCAGCGGATAGAGCATATCCAGGAAATGCTACCAATACCCCAAGGAGCCTCCACCAACTGAGCCAATACCTGGAAGGCAACATATCGCAACCCTGGCGAAGGGAACCGAAAAGAAAAGCGGGGGCGCTATGACCCCCGCGTATTTGCACTCAAATGCGGCCTATACCCACAGGCAACCGCGATCCCTTCGCCATGAGGTGCATCACCGACGAAGGCAAAAGGGTTACTCGCCCAGCTGGAAGCGGGTGAAGTTGACGATCTTCACAGAACCGCCCAGCTCAGCAGCGCATGCGTCAACGTATGCGCCCACGGACTGCTTGCCGTCGGCGGCCTTAACGAAGACCTGCTCGGCCAGGCACTGCTCGGCGAAGAACTTGTTCAGGCGGCCATTGACGATACCAGCCCAGAACTTCTCGGGCTTGCCAGACTCAGCAGCCTGAGCCTCGTAGATGGACTTCTCATGCTCGACCACGGCAGGATCCACATCATCGCGGGTAGCGGAGATGGGGTTCATAGCAGCAACCTGCATGGCAACGTCCTTGCCGCAGGCGGTCAGGCCGGCAGCGGTGGGCTCGATGCCCTCAACGGCCAGGTTGACCAGAACGCCGATCTTACCAGCGCCATGGATGTAGGACACCACAGCGTCACCCTCAACCAGAGCGATACGGGTCAGTTGCACGTTCTCGCCCATCACATGGATACAGTCGGTGAGGATGGCCTCAACGGTCTCGCCCTCGTACTCCACTGCCTTGATGGCCTCAATGTCGGTCTCCTTAGAGGCCAGAGCGGCAGCGGCAATCTTGGCCACGTAACCCTGGAACTTCTCGTTGGAGGAAACGAAGTCAGTCTCGCACTTCACCTCGACCACAACGCCGGTCTTAGCGTCGTCGGAGGTGATGGCCATGATGTAGCCCTCATTGGTGGAGCGGCCAGCCTTCTTGGCAACGGCAGCCAGGCCACGGGTGCGCAGCACGTCGACAGCCTTGTCCATATCGCCCTCGGCCTCAACCAGGGCCTTCTTGCACTCCATCATGCCTGCGCCAGTCATCTCGCGCAGTTCCTTGACCATAGCAGCGGTAATTGCCATGTCGAACTCCTTTCGGAAAGGGGTTGAAACGGGGCGCCTGAATACCAGGCGCGCCGTAGTTCACAAACGGATGAGGAGGGGCTACTCAGCCACAACCTCGGTGGTGCCAGCGGCCTCAGCCTCGGCAACCATGGCCTCCTCCAGAGCAGGGGCGCCGGTGGCAGCGATGACGGCGTCAGCGATAAAGGAGGTGATCAGATCAACGGAGCGGATGGCGTCGTCGTTGGCAGGGATGCCGAAATCAACGTCGTCGGGATCGCAGTTGGTATCCAAGGTGCCCACCACGGGGATACCCAGACGCTTGGCCTCATGGATGGCCAGCTGCTCACGGTTGGTGTCAACCACGTAAACGGCGTCGGGGAGCTTGGTCATGTTGCGAATGCCGTTGAGGTTGGTCTGCAACTTGGTCAGCTCCTTGGTCAGGACAGCCTGCTCCTTCTTGGGCAGCACAGCCATGCGACCGTCAGCCACCATGGCCTCCAGCTCCTCCATGCGAGCAACGCGGGAGCGAATGGTGACGAAGTTGGTGAGCATGCCGCCAAGCCAGCGGGAGTTCACATAGGGCATGCCGCAGCGGTCTGCCTGAGCAGCCACAGACTCCTGGGCCTGCTTCTTGGTGCCCACGAACAGCACGGTGCCACCCTTAGCGGCGGTCTCAGCCACGAAGGTGTAGGACTGATCCAGTCCGACCAGGGTCTTCTTCAAATCCAAGATGTAAATGTCCCCACGATTGCCGAAGATATAGGGCTTCATCTTGGGGTTCCAACGACGGGTCTGATGACCGAAGTGTGCGCCCGCCTCAAGCAGGCTCTTGATGCTCATCTTAGCCATGGTGTTCTCCATTCGTTAGGCCTCTGCCTGGGGTCAACCCCTATCCCGCAGCCTTTTCCTGTGGCCACTGGCGGTTTCAGGTAACCCAAGCATGTGTACTCTTCTGCTGCAGAATTGCAGCCTGTCTATATTAGCAACGCAGAGGCCAATTGCAACAGCCATTTTGTTCTTTTGCCCAGTCCACAAGCCCCCTCCATAAACAGTGGGCCCCGGGGAGGCAGTGCCTGCGACCCGGGGCCAAACGGTCCAGCGTGCCACGTTTTCGCGGACCATCGGTTAAATCATGAGAAGTGCGTGGACAAACCCCGACCAGCAAGACACACGCGTACGCACTAATGGGCGTACATGTGGGCGTAGGGCCGTGAGCTTTCCGGCACCAGTTTCACAAATCCGGCGCAGGAGACATCAATAGGCCTGTCAAGCTCCGCCTCAAATGCCTGGTTGTATTGGTCAAGCAGACCCCCCAACACCACCAGGTCCTGATCGTTGAGCTCTTTGACCACCACACCTGAAGGCAAGTCCGCAGCTTCAGGCGGAAAGCGCAGGTAAATCACCCCACCGTGCATGCCGCTTGCCATATACGGTCCCGGCTTACCCAAAAGGACGATAACGCCTCCGGCCATGTACTCCCCCAAAAAACTCCCGGCGTCTCCGCCCACCACAATCTTGGGGAAATGGTCCTGGTACTGCTTCATGTGAATACCCACTCTCCAGCCACAGCCGTCCCGCACCAGAATCCGTCCGCCCCGCATGCCGTAGCCTGCGGCATCCCCCACTCTGCCGTGGATGACAATGTCGCCTTCGTTCATGGTGTTGGCCACCTGATCCTGGGCATCCCCGAAGACCTCAATCTGTCCACCGTCCATGTAACATGCCATGTCGTTGCCGGGCACGCCATGGATCTCCAGTCTCTTACCTGAAGGCATGCCGCATCCCAGGTAACGTTGGGCAAACGCGTCCCACACCTGCACCACGTCAGCTCCTTCAAGGGCCTCCCTGATACGCTGGTTGGCTTCGGTAAAGTGCATGGTGTCAAGTCGGACCTTTGCTATCGATTGGGCCATCTAGGCCTCCTTTCCGAATACTGATGCCGAAGCGTCCGCGGCAAGCCAGCCAAGGCGGTCCCTATCTGCGGGATAGCCCTTATGGGTCCGATCCCAGCGAATACCATCCTGAAAGTCCAGGTTAGCAATGGGGTCTGCGCCATTTGCCACACGCTTAAAGGCGTCCATGCCTCCAACCAGAGAAACAGCAACCCGCTGTTCTATCAGCGAAGCGTACAGGCCCGCGTTATCCGGCCTGTTCAGGGCAATGAATCCCACAAGGACGTAATCATCGGCACAGGAATCTGCAGGTCTGAACACAAACTTCATGTACGTATCCTGAGAGGTACCGCTGACCTGGATGCACCCATCCTCAGGAGAGGGGTTTACCAGCCCAGCATTGAGCAGATTGATGTCAAAGAAATCCACGGCGTTTACCGCAAAGGACCCTTTGTCAACCACACCGCTGCACGCAGCAGGGTCAAGGGGACACCCCATATCGGCAAGATGTACGGAAGCCATATGGGCCCCGGCAATACACCCCTGCCTCACGGCGTTCGGCCACAGGGCCAGAGGACGGGCTGCTCCGGTGATCACGTCGGTGACCTGGGTGTTATCCCCCGCTGCATAGACCCCCGGCACCGAGGTTGCCATATCCGGCCCACACAGGATGCCCCTCCCAACCTGAATCTGGGCCTGCTCGGCCAAGGCGGTATCCGGGCGCACGCCCACGCAGCGCATCACCACATCGCAATCTAGGGTTTCGCCGTCGGTTTGCACCACGGCGGTGACCCTACCAGTGGCCGGGTCCGTCACGGCGTGGTCTACGGAAAGCCCTGGCCGGCACTGGATACCGCGCTGCGCAAGCAGGCCCTCCATCACCTGGGCACCCTGGTCGTCAAGGACGGCGGAGAGGATCCGCGGGCTGCGGTCGTAGACCACCACCTGGTCGACAAAGCCGCTCAAGCACTCAGCGGCCTTCATGCCTATAAGACCCGCGCCTATAACCACCATCCTGCTGCTGCGGCCCTGTTCGTGGGCGATTCTGGTGGCTTCCCGCTCATCTTCCCAGGCACCCACAGCGTCATCGAGGGTGAAGAAGGAGTGTACGTTTTCAGCGGACTCAAGGCCGGGGATCGCAGGGACGAAGGGTACAGACCCGGTTGCCAGCAGGCAGCGCCCATAGGTAATCTGGGCACCATTTGCGCAGGTCACCACATGATTCTTTGGGTCAAGAGCTTCGGCTTTGGACCCTTCGCCAACAAAAAGCTGGATACCGTTTCGGTCGTAGAAGTCCGAATCTTTGTAATACAGGTGGTCAAGATCGGTCTTTCCCTCTATCAGATAGGAGATGAGGGGCCGGCCATAGACGGGGTAGGGCTCACGTCCCAGGATGGCGATGCTGCCCGTCTGGTCAATCCGGCGGATCTGCTCTGCGGCGGTGACGCCAGCTGCGGAATTGCCCACGATCAGGTAATCCACCTGCATCTGGGGGCTGGGCTCAGGCAAGGGGCCGCCTGGCTGCAGCCCGTGGAAGGTAAGGGTGGGGGTACTCATGGGTTACGCCTCGCTCTCAACGTAAATCAGGGCCCGGTTCGGGCAGGCGGCCACACAGCTTGGAGTACCCGGGGTGCCGGCTCCGTCTCCGCACAGGTCGCACTTGAAGGCTAGGGGCTTCGTGGCGGTGTTCATGACCCGCACGGCGCCAAAGGGGCACATGCTCACACAGGTCCTGCAGCCCACGCATCGGGCGGGATCCGTGGTGACCACGCCGGTGAGGGGATCTTTGGTCATAGCGCCGGAAATGCAGCCCTCCACGCATTTGGGATGGGCGCAGTGGCGGCAGTTCACCGCCATGGACAGGTTTGCATCCCCCTCCACCCGAATACGGGCGTGGGCGGTGTCCTTCTCAAACAGATAGGTTTTCAGGGTGTCCTTGCTTTGGGAGTGGAAGGTCTTGCAGGCAATCTCGCAGCGCTTGCAGTCCACGCACCAGGACTCTATGGCGTAAATTCGTTTCATCTCTATCCACTACTCCCCTGCATATTTCACGCCGAGGATCTCAAGTTCCTTCTCGGTCAGGTCTACGCCCCGAAGCATCAGCCGGTTGCCCCGCAGACTGTCGATGGCGTTGATACCCATACCGCCCATGATTTCCTTGATCTCATGGTTCCAAGCACGCACCAGGTTCACCACCCGCTCAGCGGCAATCTCCGGATTAAGCCGTTTGGTCAAATCCGACCGCTGGGTAGCAATGCCCCAGTTGCAGGTACCCGACGCACAGTCCTGACACTGATGGCACCCCAGGGCTATCAGTGCGGAACTTGCGCAGTACACCGCATCGGCCCCAAGGGCTACCGCCCTGACGATATCCGCACTGGACCTGACGGATCCTGCGGCCACCAGACTCACGCTGCTACGAATGCCCTCATCCCTGAGGCGCTGATCCACGCTGGCAAGGGCAAGTTCAATGGGGATACCCACGTTGTCCCTGATGCGGGCCGGTGCCGCACCGGTGCCACCTCTAAAGCCGTCAACAACGATCACATCCGCGCCAGCCCGGGCGATACCCGAGGCAATGGCGGCCACGTTGTGCACCGCCGCCACCTTCACGGATACCGGCTTGGTGTAACAGGTGGCCTCCTTCAGGGAGAAGATCAGCTGACGCAGGTCCTCAATGGAGTAGATGTCGTGATGGGGCGCAGGAGAAATGGCGTCCGTGCCCTCTGGGATCATGCGGGTGCGGGACACTTCGGCATTGATCTTCTCTCCGGGAAGGTGCCCGCCGATGCCCGGCTTTGCGCCCTGGCCGATCTTGATCTCAATCATGGACGCGGTCTGCAGATAGTGCAAATCCACGCCGAAGCGTCCAGAGGCCACCTGCACGATGGCATGGTCGGCGTACTGTTCAAGGTCGGCGTGAAGGCCGCCCTCACCGCAGTTAAAATAAGTCCCCAGCTCTGCTGCGGCCATGGCCAGGGCCTTCTGAGCGTTCAGGGAGATGGACCCAAAGCTCATGGCGGAAAACATCAAGGGTACGTCAAGCCTGATATGAGGCGGCATCTTGGTGATGACCTGGCCCTGGCGCTCATCCACCCGCAGGGCGGCAGGACGGCCGCCCAAAAACACCCGAGTCTCCATAGGCTCACGCAACGGGTCGATGGAAGGGTTGGTGACCTGGGAGGCGTTAAGCAGCAGATGGTCCCAATACACCGGATAATGCCTGGGATTGCCCATGGAGCTGAGCAGCACGCCGCCGGTCTGGGCCTGCTTGGCAATCTCCTGGGTGGTCTGGTAGTTCCAGTTGTTGGAGCCGTTGCCCACCTGGGGCCAATTCTCAATATGCAAGGCGTGGGTGGGGCACATGATTACGCAGCGCTGGCAGTTCACGCACTTGGCGTGGTCCGCGCACACTCGGTTTAAGACCTCATCCACCCGATGGACCCCCTTTGAGCAGGAGCGCTCGCACACGCCGCAGGAAATGCACAGGTCCTTGTCCCGGACCACCTTATATCGGGGAAATACCATATCGAGCATTACATGACCCCCTTTTTGTTCTCGGAGGGCATGACGCCGGTCATCTGGGCGGTAGGCCTGATGTCGGGTTTGTTGATGATGCCCTGGGATGCCGCCTTCCTCCTGGCCACTTCGTCAAGCTGCACCACAAAGGGCACCCCGCCCTCTATGGAGCGCATGCTGTCCGCATCAGGGCACACCAATCGGATGGAGGCCTCCTCGGATGCCAGATACACCATGGAGCCCTTCTCCGCCGCCATCAGCGCACGCAACTTCAGGCGATCGTTGAGAGCAAGCAGGCCCTCCTCGGAGCCTAGGATGACGCTAAAAGGCCCGTTGACCAGGCAATCCGAGTACACGCAGCGCAAGGCGGTCTCGAACTTGGCCCGATCAGGGTCCATCCGGTCTATAGCATCCCAACTTGGAGCAGCCATAATATGAGCGGCCATCTCCTGGGAGAATCCGTGCCTGCGCACCAGCAGGTCAAACAGGTAGGTGATTACCTCCGTGTCCGTCTGCAGGGAGCACTCGTAGCCAAACTGCTCCACGTACCGACGGTTGGTGTCGTAACTGGAGATTTCGCCATTGTGAACGATGGACCAGTTCAAAAGCGTGAAGGGATGGGCACCGCCCCACCAGCCCGGGGTGTTAGTGGGAAAACGGCCGTGGGCTGTCCACAGCCAGGCCTTGTAATCACCCACCCGGTAGTACTCGCCAATGTCCTCGGGATATCCCACACCCTTAAAGGCGCCCATGTTCTTGCCGGAGGAGGCCACAAACGCCCCGTTGATGCACGTGTTAATGTGGAACACGCACTGCATGGTGTATTCCTCAAGGTCAAAATCCTCCAACTCTAGGCCTCGGCGGGCAGGATGGGGGGTCAGAAAATAGCGCCAGGAATCCGGCGGGTTTTTAATACCCCGCACGGGGGTAGTAGGGATACGTTCCTGCTTCTCGGAGAGGAAATGCTCGTTAAGGTAATTTTCCGTCTCCATGCGAGCCTCGTGGCTCTCGTAGAGCACGTGAAACGCAAACAGGTCCGCGTACTCGGGATAGATCCCGTATGCCGCAAACCCTCCGCCAAGCCCATTGGACCGGTCGTGCATCAGCGCGATGGACTTGAGGATGTCCTGTCCATCGTGGCGAGCCCCCGACCTATCCATGATGCCGGCGATGGCGCATCCCGAAGGGATGCGCACCTGGCCTTCTCGTGGCTGCATCATGACACCTCGTCTCTTGGGTCGCGATCCGAACCCTCGGATCGGGATATGATCTCGATAGCCCGAGCGTGGCAACCCGAGCGTGCAGACCACACTACCCAATGACGGTTACAAGGCCGTATCCGCAATGTTTCCGCCCAGTTAAAGGGCCCCGAAAGCAGCAAGACCGCCGATAAGCGGTCCTGCCAGTGTGCATATGTATGTCATGACGAAACGTACCCTATAGGCCAAGACCCCACAATTGCACGCTTCAGCAACGACGCCCTAGGCGTTGAGCTCCTCTACAGGGGCGTAGGCGATGTCCGGGTACCCAAACCCAAGTTCAGGTCCCACCACCGCAAGGCCCTCAGGAGTACGCCACTGCTGAGCGCAGGGCACGCCCACAACCAGCGCGCGACAGCCGTATTTAAGCTGCTCGGAGGTGATGGGATAAAAGGACTCCGTGTCAAACATGACAATCAAATCAGGGGTGACGCATTTGACCTGTCCATTGACGCTTGCCACCAGATACTCGTTCTGGAAGCGAACCTCCATGCTGGACCCCTCATAATCCTCAAAGCCCTCAAGCTGGCACAGGCCACGAGTAAAGCCCCCCTCAGTCCTGCGCTCCACGTCCTGGATCTTGCCTCGGAACAGCTCCTTGAACCGCAGGGTCTTCTGAAGCTCCGCGTAGGTGTCAAGTTCTCCCGCCCGACCCAGACGAATGATGCGGCCTACGGTCTCGCACAGGGTATAGGTGCCCCAAACGCTGTGGTCCTTAGCGAAGCGTCCGGTCATGTGGTAGCAGGCGGTGGAAATGTTGCCGCCCATGGCCACGGTGGCAGACCGGCAGATATCCTCGCCCATCTTATTGGTGTGGGAGTACACGCACAGCTTATTTCCACGCTCATCCGCCACACCAATGGGATTGCAGCTCAGACCCGCCACAGACCAGGTCTCCATGTCAAGCTGAGGAAACGCCCTGCCCATGCCATCAGCGTCAATGAGGGGCAGATGCCGCTCAGCGGCTGGAAGCATCGGGTGCAGAGAGTTCCACCCACCAGCCTCGGAGGCCATGACCGCGTCAAACCCGTGGCCCACGGCATGCTCGAGCACCTCCATGGCCCATCCAGCCTCACGCCCATTGGGGACTTTCTCCACAAGAACCGAAGGCGCACCAAGACCCATGCTGACCGCAATCTTCCAGTCATCGGGAATTTCATCAAGGGTGAGCAGCTGAATGGGACCGTAGGTGTTGACGCACTCCTTGGCAATCAGGGTGCCCAGGTAGGGGTTTCCACCACCCCCCGAGGCCATGACTGCGGCGCCAAGGGAGATGTCCTCCACCTCCTGCAGCCCGATATATCGCATGTTCGTTCCTTTCGACATGGGCGCAGTTTCCCGCGCCCATGGTTGCACATCGATGAATTAGCAGCCCCATATCTGAGGCGTGCCCTTAGATCTTCAGGTCGCCGACGGCCTTGACCCGCACGCGGGTGGCGTTTCCAGGCAAGTAGGCCAGGGGCACGTCCTCAACATCGATGATCTCGATGGTGTCGGGATCCGCACCGGCCTTGATGGCCTCTTCGGTGGCCAGGGCCTTCGCGTCGGCCAAAGCTGCCGCACGGCCTCCGATCTTCTCCAGGGAGTAGACCTTCTCAATCTGGCCAGAGACCTGAGAAATCGCAGAACCAATAGCGTTTGCCACACCGAAGTTAGCAGGCTTGAACACCTGGGAGACGCCCTTGAGCGTATCAGGCACCAAGATGGAGCCACCGCCTACCAGAATGACCTCGATGTCGCCCGCGGTGGTCTTCATCCGGTCCACGCAATCCTCGACCATCTGGGTCATGCACGCAGCGGCCTTCTTGACCAGCTCAGGATCAAGATGGGCCACCAGGGCGGGATCGCCCACGCCAGTAACGGCACCGGAGGCAACCACAATGTCGGTGGCGGTAAGGACAGAGCCGCCGAAGCACAGGGCCTCCTTGGTCACCTTGTAGCCCACGGAGTCGGGGCCGACGGTAACGGTACCGTCCTCATGTTCACGGACGATAGAACCGCCACCAAGGCCGATAGAAATGATGTCGGGCATGCGGAAGTTGGTACGCACGCCGCCAATCTCAACCGCCAGCATGGACTCACGGGGGAAGCCGTGGGTCAGCACACCCAGGTCAGTGGTGGTGCCACCCACGTCAACCACCACGGCGTCCTTAAGACCGGTGAGGAAGGACGCGCCGCGGATGGAGTTGGTAGGTCCGCAGGCAATGGTGAGGATGGGATAGCGCATGGCATACTCGGCGCTCATCAGGGTGCCGTCATTCTGGCACAGGTAAATCTCAGCGTCCTTGATGCCCTCCTCCTCAAGGGCCTCAATAAAACTCTCGGAGGTGGTGCGGGCAACATCCACCAGGGCGGCATTGAGGATGGTGGCATTCTCGCGCTCAAGCAGGCTCACGGAGCCAATCTCGGAAGAGATGGAGATGGGGAAATCCTCGCCCAACTCCTCACGAATAATCTGGGCCGCCCGCTTCTCATGGGAGTCATCCACGGGGCTGAACACAGAGGTGATGGCCACGGAGTCGCAGGTGCCCTTGATCTCCTTGGCGATCTCAGCCAGACGAGCCTCGTCTAACTTTGAAATTTCCCGACCGTCAAACTCATGGCCGCCGGCAACTAGGAACCACTGGTCATTAATGGCGGCGCGCAGGTCTGCAGGCCAGTCAATCATGGGCTTGATGGCAGCGGTGGCAGGAGCGCCCAGGCGGATCACCGCAGTACGGTCAAGACGCTTGCGCTCCACGATGGCATTGGTGCAGTGGGTGGTGCCGAGCATGGCATAGCCGATCTGCTCCCTATCAACCTTTGGGTCGGACAGCACCACGGACATGGCGTTTTTGATGCCCGTCATCACGTCCTCG
>JAQXQN010000019.1 GCA_029101185.1 Eggerthellales bacterium
GACGGCAAGGTTTGGCACCTCGATGTCGGCTCATCGCATCCTGGGGCTGAAGTCGGTCCCAAGGGTATGGCTGTTCGCCATTCAAAGCGGTACGCGAGCTGGGTTCAGAACGTCGTGAGACAGTTCGGTCCCTATCCTCCGTGGGCGCAGGTGAATTGAGGAGATCTACCCCTAGTACGAGAGGACCGGGGCGGACGGGCCTCTGGTGTACCGGTTGTCGACCAACGGCACGGCCGGCTAGCTACGCCCGGAACGGATAACCGCTGAAGGCATCTAAGCGGGAAGCCGCCTCCGAGATGAGTTCACCCTCCGGTAAGGCCCCCGGTAGACCACCGGGTTGATAGGCCGCAGCTGCAAGCGCCGCGAGGCGCTCAGGCGAGCGGTACTAATCGGCCGAGCTCTTCCCCGCGAGGGCGCTAGAGCCCCCGCGGCGCGCGGGCCCCTGCATGGGCCCCCTCTTCTCTGCCGGATCGCCATGCGGCCCCCAGGGTCGGCCCCCGAGGACGCGAGCCCTCGGGCCAGTCGCGCGCCCGTCGCGGGCGCGGCCGTGGAGGCAGGGATCACCCGAACCCATTCCGAACTCGGCAGTTAAGCCTGCCATCGCCGAAAGTACTGCGGCGCAGGCCGTGGGAGGATAGGGCGCCGCGCCCGCGACGCGCGCATGACGGGGGGCCGCGAGGCCCCCCTCCGCGTTCCCAGGGGGCCTCGCGGCCCCCTTCCTTGTTTTCGGGCCGGGGCATGCGCCGGGCGCCCGCTGCGCCGGGGCCTGCGGGCGAATCGGGCCCGGCCCGGTGGCCCGCCCGGGTCCGCGGGCCGGACGCTTCGACATCTTTTCTTCTTGGCCGATAACGTCGCACCATTCCTGGTTTTGTTCGGGACTTTTACCAATCCTCGGTGGCTGATTGGTATAGTCTCTCCGAAGCATTTTCTTTGACGAGTGAGCGAGTGTGATATGGCTGATTTGGCTTCCAACGATATCGTTGGGCTGGTAGTTTCTGACCCTTCTCTTGTGGAGGATGCGTTTGAGGATCTGGGCGCATCGTCGCGTCTCAAACGTAAGAACGCCGCCCATTTCCTTAATCAAATTGCCCAGGTGGAGCCAGGTGTCTTGGCTCCTCGTATTTCTGATTTCGTTGCGGCGTTGGACAATCGGGAGGCCCAGACGCGTTGGGAGTGCCTGGATGCGCTTTCCGCTTTGGTCCCCTTTGATTCCCGTGCCTGCGATAAGGCGGTCAATGGTGCCGAAGTGGCTTTGTTTGATGAGGACTCCGGCCCCCTGCATTTGTCCGCGTTTCGGTTTTTAAGCGTCTTTGGTGCAACCACGCCCATGCGCAGTCAGCGTGTGTGGCCTCTGCTTGACGAGGCCATTCAGTGCTACCACGGTGACCTGGAGTATTCGGACATGCTATCTTGCATGGTCAATTTCACAACTGGAAAGATTTCCAGTGCCATTAAGCAGGAGATTTACGACAGATTTGAGTTTGATGCCAAGCACGCAGGCGTCTTCTCCAAAAAATCCCAGGCCATTTTGGACAACGTGACCGCATAGCGCCTGTTTACAATGCAACTGCTCATCCATCAGTGGGAGGAATAATGTCCAAGCATAGGGTTACTCTGATTCCTGGCGACGGTATTGGTGTTGAGACTTCCGAAGCCATGCGCCGGGTGGTTGACGCCGCAGGTGCAGATATCCAATGGGAGGTCGCTCCTGCAGGTGCCGCTGTTATGGAGGCAACGGGCGGTTCGCCATTGCCTGAATCCACCATTGACAGCGTCCGCTGCAACAAGGTTGCCATTAAGGGCCCCATCACCACGCCTGTGGGCACCGGCTTTCGCAGCGTGAACGTGGCCCTTCGCAAGACCCTTGATTTGTATGTGTGCCTCAGGCCCGTGTTCTCAATCCCGGGCGCAGGCGGACGGTATGAGGATGTGGACTTGGTCATTGTCAGGGAGAACTCTGAAGACCTGTACGCCGGTATTGAGTTTGAGAAGGATTCCGCGGCGGCGGCCCGCCTTATTGAGTTCTGTAACCAGGAGGGGGCAGGCGCCATTCGGCCTGATTCCGGCATCTCCATCAAGCCCATCTCTGTTTCCGGCTCCGACAGGATTGTCCGCTACGCTTTTGACTATGCAGAGCGTCTGGGCCGCAAGAAGGTCACCGCGGTGCATAAGGCCAACATCATGAAGTACTCCGATGGCCTGTTTTTGGACAGGGCTCGGGCCATTGCCTCCGAGTATTCCGGTCGCATCGGTTTTGACGAGCGCATCGTTGACGCTCTGTGTATGAACCTGGTTATTGATCCCGGCCAGTTTGACGTGATTGTTCTGCCCAACCTGTACGGCGACATTGCCTCTGACCTGTGCGCAGGCCTTGTGGGTGGGCTGGGCATTGCCCCAGGAGCCAACATCGGCAGCGAGTACGCGGTGTTTGAGGCAGTCCACGGCAGCGCTCCTGACATTGCGGGCAAGAACCTGTGCAATCCCACGGCAGAGATTCTCTCCGCCGCCATGATGCTTGATCACCTTGGAGAGCAGGAGATTGCCAATCGCATCCGCGCCGCGGTGCGGAAGGTCTACGCGGATGGCACCTACCTGACTGGAGACATCCGCTGGGCAACCCGCTCCGATAAGGCGGGCTGCAGCTGCACGGAATTCACCGATGCTCTGATTCGAGCCCTGTAACCCAACAACGAGGGCGGTCCTAAGCGGCCGCCCTTTCGTTCATGCACCCTTCGTACATATATAAGAGTAAGGAAGAGAGACCTCATGAGTCGAGACATCTTGACCGTTGGCGAAGCGTCCTTTGGCTATTGGCCCATCTCTGATGTGGCCGGGGTGGACAAGCTTCCCTATTCCCTCAAGATCCTGCTGGAAAACGTTATGCGCAACGTTTCGGACCCCGAAGCGGCGGACCTGTATGTGAAACGCATCATGGACGCGGGCCTCAGCGGCACCCAGGGTGGGGAGATTGAGTACATGCCCGCTCGGGTTCTGCTGCAGGACTTCACCGGCGTTCCGGTCTTCGTGGACCTGGCGGTCATGCGGGAGGCGGCGGTTGCCCTGGGCGGCCAGGCAGCAGATATCAACCCCCAGATTCCCCTGGATCTGGTAATAGATCACTCCGTCATTGCCGATGCGGCCTGTTGCCCTGAGGCCCTTGAGACCAACATGGACCTGGAGTTCACCCGCAACGGTGAGCGCTACCGCTTCCTGAAGTGGGCCCAGGACTCCTTCGACAATGTGCGCATCGTTCCTCCGGGGGCGGGTATCTGTCACCAGATCAACGTGGAACGCTTCGCCACGGGGGTGTTTGTGGATTCTGCCACCCAGGACGCCTACTTTGATACGGTGGTGGGCACGGACTCCCATACCACCACCGCAAACGGCATCGGCGTGCTTTCCTGGGGCGTGGGCGGTATCGAGGCTGAGGCCGCAGCCCTTGGCCAGCCCATCACCACCCTGGTGCCTCGGGTTATCGGCATGCGTCTGACCGGGGAGCTTTCCTCGGGGGTGTCCGCCATGGACGTGGCTTTGACCTTTGCCCAGATGCTGCGGGCAAAGGGCGTGGTGGGCTGCTTCCTGGAGTGCTTCGGGCCCGGCGTGGCCAGCCTGTCCGCCACCCAGCGGGCCTGTATTGCCAACATGACCCCGGAGTACGGCTGCACCTGCACCCTGTTCCCCGTCGACCAGCGCACCCTAGATTACCTGACCCTCACCGGCCGCGACAGCGCCCAGGTGGCGCTGGTGGAGCGCTACGCCAAGGCCCAGGGACTGTGGTGCGACGACGCCAACCGGGTCTACGCCGACGTGCTTGAACTGGACCTATCCCAGGTCAAGCCTAGCCTCTCTGGCCCCAGCCGTCCCCATGACCGGTTTGACGCCCGAGATGCCCAGGCTCAGTTCCGATCCATCTGCCAGGACCGTGAGATTGCCTCCCGCAGTGTGGAAGTGGAGTTTGCTGGCGAAGCGTACCGGCTTTCTGATGGCGCCCTTGCCATTGCGGCGGTGACCAGCTGCACCACCGCCACGGACCCCGCCATGATGGTGGCCTGCGGTCTTCTGGCCAAAAACGCCGTGGATGCGGGCCTGTCCGCAAAACCCTGGGTCAAGCGGGTCATGGCACCGGGATCTCATGCAACCCAGCTGCTGCTTGAGCGCGCGGGCCTGACCGACTCCCTGTCCAAGCTGGGCTTTTCCACCTGTGGGTTTGGCTGCATGAGCTGCATTGGCAACTCCGGTCCCATCTGGCCTCAGATGCATGAGGTGGCAAACGAGATTGAGCTTGCCAGTGTGCTTTCCGGCAACCGCAACTTTGAGGGCCGCATCTCTGCGGACGTGTCCCAGAATTACCTGTGCGCCCCTGCTTTGGTGGTGGCCTATGCCCTGGCGGGCACCATGGACGTGGACTTTGAGACCCAGCCCCTGGGCACCAATCCTGAAGGCAATCCGGTGTACCTACGTGACATCTGGCCCTCTGACCAGCAGGTTGCCCGCGTGCTTGACGAGAACCTGACCCAGGAGCTGTTTGCTGTCAGTGCCGAGGGCCTTTTTGAGGGCACCCGAGCCTGGCAGGAGCTCAGCTGTGAGCCTAGTGACGTGTTTGCCTGGGACGCTTCGTCAACCTATGTACGCCGCGCCCCATACTTTGATGCGATGACCAGGGAGGTTCCTGCGTCGTCCCAGATTACGGGGGCTCGGGCCCTTGCAGTGCTAGGAGACTTCATCACCACGGACCACATTTCCCCCGCAGGCTCCATGCCTCCCGACAGCCCGGCGGTGCGCTATCTTTCCGAGCGGGGGATTCCCGCAGAGCTGTACAACACCTACGGGTCTAGGCGTGGAAACCACGAGGTCATGGCCCGGGGCGGCTTTGGCAACGTGAAGCTGCGCAACCTTCTTGCCCCCGGCACCCAGGGCGGATACACCACCAACCTGCTCACCGGTCAGGTGGAGAGCATCTTTGATGCCGCAGAGGACTACCGGGCCCATCAGGTGCCCTTGGTGGTGCTGGCGGGCAAGATGTACGGCTCCGGCTCATCCCGAGACTGGGCGGCAAAGGCCCCGCTGTTGCTGGGGGTGAAGGCGGTGTTTGCTCAGAGCTTTGAGCGGATCCATCGGTCCAACCTGATTGGCATGGGTATTTTGCCCCTGCAGTTCATGGATGGCGAAAGTGTCCAGACCCTTGGCCTTGATGGCACCGAGTCCTTTGATATCGAGCCCATTGACTTTGGGGATGGCAGCCCGGTTCCCCTCGCTTCGTCAACGGTTTGGGTAACAGCCCGCCGTACTGACGGAACCGTATTACAATTCCAGGTTACAGTACGCGTGGATACTCCCACGGAATGCGCGTATATGGCGCATGGAGGCATTCTCCAATACGTGTTGAGGAATCTCGCGGCAGGCAAGTAGCGCAAGGCCCGTGCCGACGCTAAGAGAGGAACACATGGCAAACAACAATCACAATCCCTTCTCGGTATTCTTCAATCCGAGCATGTTCGGTGAGGAAGGACCCGGGCAGGCAGGACCCTCTGGATGGGGTCCAAGCACCGCAACCGGCGGCTCACGGGGCACCGAGCCTCCTGAGATCAACGTGGATTTTTCCGGGGTCAAGGACAAGTTTGAGAATATGGGCAGGAAGTCTTTGATCCTGCTGGCCATCCTGGCGGTGCTGGTGATTGCCGGCGCCTACTGGTGGTTCCATCCGCCCATCAGCATCCATAGCACGGACACCTGGTTCATCGTGGCGGTATTCATTCTGCTGCCCCTGTTTTTGTTCCTTCGGACAAAGTCCCACGGCTACGCAAAGGGCACCAAGAAGGTCAAGCAGTCCGATGGCAAGGCCAAGACCTTCAAGATGCTCTCCCTGGTGCCGGTGCTGATTTTTGGCGTGGCCATTGTGGGCGGCGTGCTGTCTCTGGCTGTCTTCCCGGGCAACGCCTCTAAGTACGCTCAGATCCTGGTGCCTGAGGACAAGGTGTTCACGGAGGATATTGAGGAGGTCAATTACTCCGAGATTCCCGTGATTGACCGAAACTCCGCGGTCATCCTGGGCAACCGCACCATGGGTACCATGTCCGACCTGGTCAGCCAGTTTGAGATTTCCACCATCTACAGCCAGATTAACTATCAGGACAAGCCTGTCCGAGTGAGCCCCCTGATTTACGCGGACCTGTTCAAGTGGCTCCAGAACCGCTCCGAGGGCATTCCTGCCTACGTGATTGTGGATATGACCACCCAGGATGCCCAGGTGGTGCGCCTGGACAGCCCCATCAAGTATTCCGAGTCCGAGCCCCTGGCCCGCAACATTGACCGTTACGTGCAGCTGAAGTACCCCTTCTACATGTTTGGCGAGAAGTCCTTCGAGATTGATGACGAGGGCAACGCTTGGTGGATCTGCCCGGTGCGTGAGTTCACCATCGGATTGTTTGGCGGCGAGACCATCGGTCGGGTGGTCATGGTCAATGCATCCACGGGTGAGACTCAGGATATGGCCGTTGACGAAGTGCCCAACTGGGTTGACCACGTCTATCCTGCAAATCTTATTGTGGAGCAGTACAACTGGCATGGCCGGTACTCTTCTGGTTGGCTTAACAGCATTCTGGGTCAGAAGGGCGTGGTTCAGACCACCCCTGGAGACAACGGCCAGCTTGGCTACAACTATATTGCCAAGGACGATGATGTGTGGCTCTACACCGGCGTTACCTCTGCTACCGCTGACAACGCCATCGTGGGCTTTGTGCTGGTCAACCAGCGTACCGGGGAGAGCACCTTCTACCAGGTTCCCGGCGCTACGGAGGAATCGGCCATGGGGTCTGCCGAGGGCCAGGTTCAGAACCTGCGCTATGAGGCAACCTTCCCCATCCTTATCAACGTGGATAACGTGCCCACCTACTTCATGGCCCTGAAGGACTCCAATGGCCTGGTCAAGAAGTATGCCATGGTGGACATTGAGCGCTACCAGAATGTGGCGGTGGGGGATACCGTGGCGGATACCCAAGCTGCTTACGAGCAGCTGCTGGCCACCAATGGCACCATATCCACTGAGGATGTGACCTCTGACTACGTGGCTGGTCGGGGCACCGTGTCGGTGATTGCCCAGGCGGTTGTGGACGGCAACTCCCACTACTACGTGGTGCTTGAGGGAGATGACGCCATTTACGACTTTGCCCTGCCTGCCTTTGTGGAGATCATTAAGGCCAGCGTAGGCGATACGGTGGACTTCTCCTACATCCCTGGAGAGCCGGTTAATCGGGTTGCCCAGCTCAATTCCCTGACCTTCGCGGACACCGGCCAGACCGCATCTATTGATGCGACGGCGGTGGTTGTCCCCCAGGATACGGAAGTCCAGGGGCAGGCTGAGCAGGCCGATGCTGGGGCAGATGCCGGTGCTGAGGCTGGTGGCGACGCCGGAGCCGACGCCGCGGGTTCTGCCGCCTAGCGTTTGGCGGTAGCGCCGCGTAGCCTTTGGTTGCGATGCCCCGTTGCCATTGTCTAGTAGTCTGTGGGCGGTTTGTGGATTGGGTCCATTCCTGACCTGGGAATCCTCGGGCTTTATTGACAAGCCGCCCTTGAGAAGTAAAATACCTTTTCGCGTCTGGATAGGCGCACAGGAAACATGTTCCGCTGCCGAAGACAGCTGGAGCCCAAAGGCGGGGCTAAAGGGGGATCCCAAAGGCCTGCTGGAAGGGTTTAATTTGCGGGATGCCGCAGTCCAGCCCAGGTGGGAATGCGAGAGATATCTTGCGGCCCTTAGGTCTTCGCGGCTTGAGGGCCGTTTTCGTTTCTCGGAGACGAGCCATCACACATGTGGCGGAACGTTGAAGTGAAACGAAGAGGAGGTGAAAACGCACTATGCCTAACGCAATCAATGTCGAGAACATGGGTAAGATCAACGCTGATCTGGAGGGTCTGGTGGCCCTGTGGGTTGTTGACTATCGTGGTCTTACCGTCAAAGAGTCCGAGCAGCTCCGTCGCAGCATCACCGCTGCTGGCGCCAAGATGGCTGTGTACAAGAACACTCTTGTCCGCAAGGCCATCAAGGAGGCCGGTCTGCCTGAGCTGGACGAGATCCTGAACGGACCTTCCGCATTCGTCTTTGCAGCCGGCGACCCTGTCGCTTCCGCAAAGGCAGTCAAGCAGTTTGCCGAGGCCACCAAGAAGCTGACCATCAAGGGCGGCATCATGGACGGCGAGGCTCTCAACGCTGAGCAGGTAGAGGCCATCGCCGCTCTGCCTTCCCGCGACGAGCTCATCGGTCAGATTGCTTGCTCTCTTACTCAGGTTGCTTCTCAGCTTGCCATCGCCCTGGGCGAGATGTCCGAGAAGGAAGCCGCTGCTGCGTAAGCACGCGCTGCTGTGTAAGAAACCGCCGCTTTGCGCGGCATGAAACACTGTATACCCATGCTGCCTAGATAGTTCTAGGCCTACGAAAGGAAAAGAGAAATGGCTCTTACCAACGAAGAGATCATTGAGGCTCTGGGCGAGAAGACCCTGCTCGAGCTGGCTGAGCTCCGCGACATGATCTGCGAGAAGTTCGGCGTGTCCGCTACCGCTGCTGTTGCCGTTGCTGGTGGCGCTGCTGCTGAAGAGGTCGAAGAGAAGACCGAGTTCGACGTTATCCTGGAGGGCTTCGGCGACAACAAGATTGCCGTCATCAAGGTCGTCCGCGAGATCACCGGCCTGGGCCTGAAGGAGGCCAAGGAGGTTGTTGAGGGTGCTCCTAAGGCTGTCAAGGAGGCCGTCAACAAGGAAGAGGCTGAGGCCATCAAGGCTAAGCTGGAGGGCGCTGGCGCTGCTTGCTCCATCAAGTAGTTTTTGCCTTGCGGCATGCTGCAACCCAAGGGGTCTGGACGTTTCGTCTGGACCCCTTTTCTTTAACCAATGGTGAAGGGACCCGTCATGGCAGGAAAGAACCACAGCAAGGTAGAAAAGACCAATGCGGTCAGAGCCCTCGAGGCCGCTGGAATTGATTTCTCTATGCTCACCTTTGAGACCGATGTGGCAAAAAGCGGTTTGGAGGTGGCTCGGATACTGGGCCAAGATCCTGATCAAGTGTTCAAGACCTTGGTTACCCAGGGCAAGTCCGGCAGCCACTATGTGTTCATGGTGCCGGTGGAGGCCTCCCTTGATTTGCGTAAAGCCGCCGCGGCCGTAGGGGAGAAGAACGTGGAGATGATTGCTTCTCGGGGGCTGCTGCCCCTGACTGGGTATGTGCATGGGGGATGCTCGCCTTTGGGGATGAAAAAACAGTTTCCCACGGTGATTGACGAGACCGCCCAACTGTTTGACAGGATCATGTGCTCCGGGGGACGCATTGGCTTTCAGATCTGTATTGCCCCCGATGATTTGCAACGTATGGTGGGGGCGTCCTTTGCGGACATCACCCAGTAACCTGCGAGTTCGCGCACCTGCGTCAGAGCGCGATACCAAGCCCGGGCAAAAAGAAAAGCCGGGCAAAAGCTCCGGCTTGAAAATGTCTGGTGCCCCCAACGGGACTCGAACCCGTGTTTCAGCCTTGAAAGGGCCGCGTGCTAACCACTACACAATGGGGACTTGATGCAGCTGCAATAGTATGCCAAAACCCCCATGCTTGCGCAAGAGGGAATTTAGGAAATTGCGAAGGTCTCCCATTGAGCCTGTATAATCCCTCCTATGTCTCAGAAGAAGTCACATCGCCACACCTTTGCCCCTGATATTGCCTCTGCCCGAGAAAAGCAGCGGAGCAGGGCGCTTCGACATGCTCAGGGTTGTTGCCGGTCTATGGCTGTGGCACGGGCCCTTGCCTCGGATGCGCGGGATGAGGGCGGCCATAATACAGGCGGCTCCTTGGCCGATAGGCGCCCTCGGAGGGTGCCTCGTAGGATTCGATCAGCCGCTCGGGGCGCCTGGGGGCTGAAACTATCCAGAAAAAACCTGTCCCACATGGGCTCGCATCGCGCTGCCGCCTTGTGCGTGCGCAGCGCTGCGGCTCCTTCGTCCGCTACGGTGCGCCCAAGCGTCCATAAATCCATGATGGGCAACAAAGGCAAGGACACCAAGCCGGAGTTGCTGGTTAGGACTCGGCTGCGTCGGGAGGGTCTTGCGGGGTACCGGCTGCAGTGGAAGGTCCCTGGCAAACCCGACATCGCATGGCCGGGCAAAAAGGTGGCGGTGTTTGTCAACGGTTGCTTTTGGCACCGATGCCCCCATTGCCACCCCAACTCCCCGGATAGTAACACCGGGTACTGGAATGCCAAGTTTGAGGCCAACGTGGCCCGAGACCAACGAAACCTTGCCGCCCTGGAGAAGATGGGCTGGCGGGTGCACGTGATCTGGGAATGTCAGCTGAAAAAGGACTGTGTCGAAGCTACCTTTGCCCAGCTTCTGCCCTTGCTGAAAGAGGAACTAGGCTGCGTTACTGCTCTAGCAGAGCCTCGATAGCGGCAATCTTCACGCAGCAGACAAACACGTCAAGGGCCTGGTCAAGCTCTTCAAGGGGAGGCAGAGACGGGGCAATGCGGATGTTTGAGTCAAGGGGGTCCTGTTTGTAGGGCCAGGTGGCCCCCGCTCCGGTCATGACCACGCCCGCCTCTTTTGCCAGGGCCACGGTCCGTGATGCGGTGTGGGGCATACCGTCAAAGGAGACAAAGTACCCACCCTGAGGCCGGGTCCACCCTGCAAGCCCGAGGACCTGATCTCCCTGGGCGTCGGGGGCCAGGTTGGCGCCTAGGCCCTGGGAGAGTTTGCGCTCCACCAGGTCAAACTTGGGCTTCATGATGGCCGCATGCTTGGCCATGTGATCCTTCACGCCCTCCAGATCCTTCAGGAAGCGCACGTGGCGCAGCTGGTTGATCTTGTCGTAGCCCACGGTTTGAATGCCCACTCGCTTTTTGATCTGGGCAATTGCTTCGCAGGATGCGGCCACGGCAGCAATACCCGCACCGGGGAAGGTGATTTTTGAGGTGCTGGCAAACTTGAAGTAGCGGTGGGGGTGTCCTGCCTGAGCGCACGCTTCGGCAATGTCTGCCACATGGACACTCTGGGCGGACTCCTCGGAGAGGTGATGGACGCAATAGGCGTTATCCCAGAAGATGCGGAAATCATCGGCGGCGCCCATGGCGGCTAGGCGGGCCACTACCTCGGGGGAGTACGTGATGCCGCTGGGGTTGGAGTACTGGGGCACGCACCAGATGCCCTTCACCGCCGGGTCTGCCGCTAGCTGCTCCACCTGGTCCATGTCCGGGCCGTCGGGATTCAGGGGCACGGGAATCATCTGGATGCCCATCTGCTCGAGGATGGCAAAGTGGCGGTCATACCCGGGAACGGGGCAGATCCACTTGACGGTACCTGCGTCCTTCCAGGGGGCGTTGCCCAAAAAGCCGTAGAGCATGCCGTGGGTGATTAGGTCATACATGATGTTGAGGCTAGAGTTGCCAAAGACGCAGACCCGCTCGGGCACGTCGTCCATGATCTGGGCCATGAGCTCTTTGGCCTCGGGGATGCCGTCCATGACTCCGTAGTTGCGGCAGTCGGTGCCGTCAAGGGCGTGCAAGTCCGAAGCGGCGCTTGCCGCGTCAAGCAGGGGCATGCTCAGGTCAAGCTGTTGGGCGCTAGGTTTGCCCCGGGCCATATTCAGGGATAGCCCCTTTGCCACGTATCCCCGGTGCTCCTCTTTCAACTGTCGAAGGGTGATCTGGAGTTCCTCGGGGGTCATCTGCGCGTAGAGGTTCATGGTGCTCCTTGGTGGATGGTTGGGGGTTGACCTGCGTTTCAGGCGCAAGGGTACGGCGAAGCGTACGCTCAGGTAGGCACATTGTACGTATGCGTCCGATAAATCGGCGGATAGTATACGCCTTTAGACCCCCTTGCTCGTATTCAAGGGGCAAGGATGCATTATAATCCCCCCGTTGGAATAGCAATTCTTGTATGAAATCTTGGAGACATGCATTCTGGTGCAATCGTTGCAGCTGTCATGCACCAAGATGCAAACTCGCGAAAGGCAATCACATGACAACAGGAGACATGCTTGTTATTGCGGCCATGGTGCTGTATTTCGCGGTGGTCATTGCTGTGGGCTTCATATATATGAGGCGTTCGAACAGCTCCACCGAGAACTACTTCATCGGCGGCCGGAAGGTTGGCCCTTGGTTTACCGCCCTGTCGGCGGAGGCGTCAGATATGTCCGGCTATCTGCTTATGGGCATGCCGGGTCTGGCCTATTTCTGCGGTGCATCGGATGTGGGTTGGACCGCCATCGGCCTGGCCATTGGTACGTACCTAAACTGGCTATTGGTTGCTCGCAGGCTGCGTAACTACTCCGTGAAGGCCAATAATGCCATCACGGTGCCGGGCTTCTACTCTAATCGCTTTCACGACGACAAGAACGTGGTGGGCTCCATCGCCGCGGTGATCATCCTGGTCTTTTTCTGCGTCTATACGGGCAGCTGCTTTGTGACTTGCGGAAAGCTCTTCCACACCCTCTTTGGGCTGGATTACTCCATCATGATGATCGTAGGCGCGCTGATTGTGTTCCTCTACACCCTGGTGGGCGGGTACCTCTCTGTGGTTGCCACGGACTTCATCCAGGGCTGCTTGATGTTTTTTGCCCTTGCCGTGGTGGTGATTGGCTCCATTGCCTGGGCCGGCGGCATCGACAACACGGTGGCGTTCCTCTCCGACATCCCTGGGTATCTGTCCATGACCACCATGGCGGTTCCTGTTCTTGACGAAGCGGGCCAACAGGTGGTGGAAAACGGCACCGCCCAGTTCTTTGACATCCCGGCGGAATACGGCCTGCTCACCGTCATCTCCACTCTGTCTTGGGGCCTTGGATACTTCGGCATGCCCCAGGTGCTCACCCGCTTTTTGGGCATTCGCAGCGCCAGTGAGATCCGCCAGTCCCGCATTATCGCCGTGGTGTGGGTCGTCATCTCCATGTTCTGCGCCGTGTTCATTGGTTTGATTGGCCGCGCCCTAATTCCTACCGCGCTGCTTACCCAGTCAACGGCGGAGAGCATCTTCATTGTGCTGTCTCAGATGATCCTGCCTTCCTTCGTGTGCGGTATCGTGGTCAGCGGCATCCTGGCGGCCGGCATGTCCTCCGCGTCCTCCTACCTGCTGATTGCGGGTTCCTCGGTGGCGGAGAACATCTTTAGGGGCATCTTCAAGAAGGACGCCACAGACCGGCAGGTACTTATTGTGACCAGGATCACCCTGGTGCTGGTGTTCCTGCTTGGCATTGTCATTGCCTACGACGAGAACTCCGTGATCTTTACCGTGGTGTCCTACGCCTGGGCAGGACTGGGCGCCTCCTTTGGTCCTCTGACCCTGTTCTCCCTATACTGGAAGCGCACCACCAAGCAGGGAGCCATTGCCGGCATGCTGGCAGGCGCTATTACCGTGGTGGTGTGGCACAACTTCATCAAGCCCCTAGGTGGCGTGTTTGGCATCTACGAGCTGCTTCCCGCCTTCATCATCGGCTGCATTGCCATCTTTGTGGTGTCTCTGCTCACCCCTGAGCCCTCTCGGGAGATCCAAGAGGAGTTTGACACCTACATGGACGTGGAGGCCCTTGAGGACTAAGACACCCCTTTCTCGGTCGCGGGAGCCGCGCAGGCCCGCGTATGCCACGTGAGCCATGCAGGCCCGCGTAATGCCACGTGAGCCATGCAAGTTATGTACGTTACTTAAGCCATAGAAGCCATACGCGCACGACGATGCGTCCCTTCCGGGCGCATCGTCGCGTTTTGGCGAAGGATCCTTGCTAGGTGGATTGCTCCGTACTGGCGAAGAGTCCTTGCCAGCCAGATTGCTCCAGACTGGTGAAGAGTCCTTATAGGATGGGTCAATACTTGCGGCGAAGGATCCTTTCCTGAGGCGCTGTTTCTTGCCGAAAAAGGGTGAAGGGTAGGGGAGGAATTGGTGAGATTGAAAAATATTTTTTGGCCCGCGAATTCCCAAGATATGGGGTATTAGAGAGCAAAACAGGGCAAAATGTTGATAAATACGCAGGTCACAAAGGGTCTTGTGGAAGACGTGAAGAAGAGACACCCGAGGGCGTGTAAAGAGTTGACAGCCACCCGACACTAACGTATTATGCTTTCGCTCTTGAGTTCGGGAACGAAATCAAGAGACGCAACTTGACATAGTGCACATACAGAGTAGAGCACTTCAGGAAAACTGGGCGTGTGCCCGAGTGGTTAATGGGGACGGGCTGTAAACCCGTTGCTTCGGCTACCTAGGTTCGAATCCTAGCGCGCCCACCAGTTTTTGCCCGTGTAGCTCAGTTGGTAGAGTACATCATTGGTAATGATGAGGTCACCGGTTCAAATCCGGTCGCGGGCTCCATTTTCAATTTGCCAGCAATGGCTTTCATATGGCGGCGTAGCTCAGTTGGTTAGAGCGCACGGTTCATACCCGTGTTGTCACTGGTTCGAATCCAGTCGCCGCTACCAGTTGTTATTAGACACGCGCCGTGAAAGGCGCGTGTTGTTTATGAAGTAAGATTTGGCCTAAAAACCAACCCCAAGAGGAGGAACAATGGCTAAGGCGAAATTCGAGCGCAGCAAGCCGCATGTAAACATCGGCACCATTGGTCACGTCGACCACGGCAAGACCACCCTGACCGCTGCCATTTCCAAGACCCTTTCTGAGAACGACGGTTCCCACGGCACCGCTTGTGCTGACTTCACCGCCTTCGATCAGATCGACAAGGCTCCCGAGGAGCGCGAGCGTGGTATTACCATCTCCATCGCTCACATCGAGTATCAGACCGATACCCGTCACTATGCTCATGTTGACTGCCCCGGCCACGCCGACTACGTCAAGAACATGATCACTGGTGCTGCCCAGATGGACGGCGCTATCCTGGTTATCGCTGCCACCGACGGCCCCATGGCCCAGACCCGCGAGCACATCCTGCTCGCCCGTCAGGTTGGCGTGCCCTACATCGTTGTCTTCCTGAACAAGTGCGACATGGTTGACGACGAGGAGCTCCTCGAGCTCGTCGAGATGGAGGTCACCGAGCTTCTCGAGTCCTACGGCTTCGAGGATTGCCCCATCATTCGCGGTTCCGCTCTGAAGGCTCTCGAGGGTGACCCCGAGTGGCAGAAGGCCATCTGGCAGCTGATGGACACCGTTGACGAGTACATCCCCACTCCTGAGCGCGACGTTGACAAGCCCTTCCTGATGGCTGTCGAGGACACCATGACCATCACCGGTCGTGGTACCGTTGCTACCGGTCGTGTGGAGCGCGGCGTTCTCCATGACCGTGACGAGCTGGAGATCGTGGGCATCCGCGAGACCCAGAAGACCGTCTGCACCGGTATCGAGATGTTCCGCAAGCTGCTCGACGAGGCTCGCGCTGGCGACAACATTGGTTGCCTGCTGCGCGGCATCAAGCGCGAGGACATCGTCCGCGGTCAGGTCCTCTGCAAGCCCGGCACCGTTACTCCTCATACTGAGTTTGAGGGCCAGGTCTACATCCTGACCAAGGAAGAGGGCGGCCGTCATACCCCGTTCTTTGATGGCTATCGTCCCCAGTTCTACTTCCGCACCACCGACGTTACCGGTGTTGCCCACCTGCCCGAGGGTGTGGAGATGGTTATGCCTGGTGACAACGTCACCATCAGGGGCGAGCTGATTCACCCCATCGCTATGGAAGAGGGCCTGAAGTTCGCTATCCGCGAGGGTGGCCGCACCGTTGGTTCCGGTCGCGTTACCAAGATCATCAAGTAAATTCTGTTTACTGTGTGATTGACTGGCGGAGCCCGAGTTCATCGGGCTCCGCCTTACTCAGAAGTGCTTCTATGTGTACTTGCAAGTTTCGAGACAGATAATTTGAAGGAGAATTCATGCGTACTTTGGTCACTCTGGCCTGCACCGAGTGCAAGCGCCGTAATTATACGACCACTAAGAACAAGCAGAATAATCCCGATCGTATCGAGATGAGGAAGTATTGCAAGTGGTGCAACAAGCACACCTTGCATAAAGAGACTCGATAAGGTAAGGAAACACGCCAGTAGCTCAGCTGGTAGAGCGGCGGTCTCCAAAACCGCGTGTCGTGGGTTCGAATCCTACCTGGCGTGCCAGCTTGTTCAAGCAGCTTCTACGCGAGCTGCTTGTTTTCATGTTATAAGAAGTATTTTCCGGTAGATTCTACGGATATGCCGTTTAAGGAATAAAGACTATGGCCTCCAAGAAATCTAAAACCCAGCAGGCAAAGGCATCCGCTCGTCGCCAAGCCCGTAAGGCTCGCGCTGCTGAGCTGGCCGATCAGGGCGTGACTCCTGAGGAGATTGCCCAGGCTAAGGAAGCCTCGAAGCCCGAGCCCAAGAAGGAGAAGAAGCCCAAGAAGGAGCGCTTCAAATTCTTGAAGTCTGTAAAGGCTGAGATGAAGCGTGTGACCTGGCCTACTAGAACCGAGGTTATTCGCTGGTCTCTCGTGGTTGTTGCTGCCTTGGTGTTCTTTGGCGTGTTTGTGGCTGTTCTGGATAACCTGATCGTCACCCCCATTGTCTACGGCATTTCCTCTCTTGGAGCGTGATGACCCATGGCTAAGAAGTGGTACGTCCTCCATACCTATTCAGGGTACGAGAACAAGGTGAAGCAGAACCTGCTGAGCCGTATCGAGATTATGGGTCTGGAGAACAACATCTTCGGCATTGAGATTCCCACCGAGACCGTCTCCCGCATTAAGGACGGCGGCAAGAGGGAAGAGGCCGAGGAGAAGGTGTTTCCCGGTTATGTGCTCGTTCGTATGGAGATGGACGATCGCAGTTGGGCCGCCGTTCGCAACACTCCCGGTGTCACTGGTTTTGTTGGATCCGAGGGTAAGCCTGCACCGCTGACCCGGGAAGAGTTCAACAAGATCATGAAGCGCAACTCCGCTGCCGCCCCGAAGAAGACTTCCTCCTCCCTTGAGGTTGGACAGTCCGTCAAAGTGGTCAGCGGTCCTCTGGTGGACTTCGATGGAACCATTGCTGAGGTTTCCCCCGAGTCCGGCAAGGTTAAGGTTCTCGTTTCCATCTTCGGCCGTGAGACTCCTGTGGAGCTTGCGTACGATCAGGTGACCACCAACATCTAATGTGCGATTTGCCGGTTCCGTCGTGCCTGGGTGGACAGGGCTTCTCACGACGGGGATGCCGGAATCGATAAGTAACACGATAAGGTAAGGAAAGAAACGATGGCTCCTAAGAAGAAGCAAACTGGCTTCGTCAAGCTGCAAATTGCTGCTGGCGCTGCCACCCCTGCACCTCCTGTTGGCCCCGCGCTGGGCTCTCAGGGCGTCAACATCATGCAGTTCTGCCAGGCGTTCAACGCCGAGACTGCTGACAAGAAGGGCACCATTATCCCTGTCGAGATTACCATCTATGAGGATAAGTCCTTCACGTTCGTCTGCAAGACTCCTCCTTGCGCAATCCTGATCAAGGAGAAGCTTGGCATCAAGAGCGGATCTGGTATCCCCCAGCTGAAGTTCGTGGGCACCCTGTCCGAGCAGCAGCTGACCGAGATCGCCGAGATCAAGATGCCTGACCTGAACGCTAACGACATCGAGGCTGCTAAGAACATCGTTGCCGGCACCGCTCGTTCCATGGGCGTGCGCGTTGAGGGTCGCGAGATGAAGAAGGTCTACGTGCCTTCCAAGAAGCTCGCCGCTTTGCTGAATAGCTAATAGCCCTTTAGGGCTGAGGTGGAAGGGCATATCATGCCCGCCATTACCACGAAAGGAAACTTTGTAATGAAGCTTACCAAGAATCAGAAGCTCGCTGCTTCCAAGATCGAGAAGGGCAAGTACTACGCTCCCATCGATGCTCTCGAGCTGGTGAAGGAGATCTCCACCGCCAAGTTCGACGAGACCATTGAGGTTCACTTCCGTCTCGGTATCGACACCCGTCAGGCCGACCAGCAGGTCCGTGGCATGGTTTCCCTGCCCAACGGCTCTGGTAAGACCGTTCGCGTGGCCGTCTTCGCCGAGGGCGCCGCTGCTGACGCTGCTCGTGAGGCCGGTGCCGAGATCGTCGGTTCCGACGACCTGGTTGCTGACATCCAGGCTGGCAACATCAACTTTGATGCTGCCGTGGCTACCCCCAACATGATGGGCAAGGTTGGCCGCCTGGGTAAGATCCTCGGTCCCCGTGGCCTGATGCCCAACCCCAAGCTGGGTACCGTTACTCCCGACGTGGCCAAGGCCATTAAGGAGCTCAAGGGCGGCAAGGTCGAGTATCGTGCCGACCGTTACGGCATCGCCCATGTCATCCTTGGCAAGTGCAGCTTCACTGCTGAGCAGCTGGCTGAGAACTACGGCGCCGTCTACGACGAGATCGTCCGTGTCAAGCCTTCTACTTCTAAGGGCAAGTATCTGAAGTCCATCACCGTTTCTTCCACCATGGGCCCTGGCGTCCCGGTTGATGCTTCTGTTTCCCGTAACTTTGCCGTGAAGGCCGAGTAACGAAAACACCTTATCTGTTTGGCGACCCCGCTTTGGCGGGGTCGCTGCGTTTCTGGGCATGTTGTCGTATGCGCCCTTTTGGTCAATTCTTGCGTATACTGTCTGCTTATCAAACAACTTGAGCATACACATAAAGGAAGTGTTGCAACAATGAGTATCATCATCAAGTCGCCTCACCAGATTGAGGCGATGAAAGAAGCGGGCCGGGTGTCCGCAAAGGTCCTTCGTGAAGTGGGCGCCTTGGTGGAGCCCGGTATTTCCACTCTTGAGCTGGACGCCTTTGCCGAGACGTTGATTAGGCTTGAAGGGGGCATTCCCGCGTTTAAGGGCTATGGCGGGTTCCCGGGCAGCATCTGCGCCTCCATCAACGAGCAGGTGGTCCACGGCATCCCCTCTAAGAACGTGATCCTTAAGGAGGGAGACATCATCTCCATTGACACCGGTGCTATTGTTGATGGCTGGGTGGGGGATAACGCCTGGACCTTTGCGGTGGGCAAGATCTCTCCCGCCAAGCAGCGGCTTTTGGAGGTCACCGAAAAATCCATGTGGGCGGGGCTTGACGCTGCGCGGGTGGGTAATAGGCTTCGGGACATTGGCCACGCGGTGCAGACCGTGGCTGAGGCTGCCGGATACGGTGTGGTGAAGGATTACGTGGGGCATGGCATCGGCCGCAACATGCATGAGGATCCCAATGTTCCCAACTTCGGACAGAAGCACACGGGCATCCCTCTAAAGGCAGGCATGGTGCTGGCCATTGAGCCAATGATCAACATGGGTACCGACAAGGTGAAACAGATGTCTGACGGATGGCTTGTGTGCACCAGGGACGGAAAGCCCAGCGCCCATTTTGAAAAGACCGTGGCCATTACCGAAGAAGGCCCGCTGATTCTAACCACCGAGACTGAGCATCGCCGTCCGGTGAACGACTAGAACGGCTAGAGCGGTCGGGGCGTCCAGAATGGCCAAAACGGCTGAGCGGCCAGGGCGGACAGGCGGGTTATCTACCCACTTTGCTGAGGATCTTGCCCACCAGAGAGGTGAGGAAGGCCGACTCAGGTATATGGAGCTTGATGCTGACGCCGTAGGTCAGAACTACGCTGGTGATGCCTCCAAGGATGATGCAGATAAAAGCGTTGATCAAAGACCCGGTGTCATAGGGAAGGACGGTGGCGTTCAGGAGCGTGAGTACGCCTGCGCCTGCCGCCGCTCCCACAAGCCCCAGCAGCAGGGAAGAGACCAGAGATTTGACCATGCCGGAAATGCCCAGGGCTCCGAGATGGGACCGTAGGTAGATCATGCATAGCAGGTCAAGCAGGACGTAGTAGACGGTCTCAGAGAGTGCAACGATGTTGATTCCCCAGTTCACCAGACCGTACTGGGAACCTACCAGCATGATGAAGACAATCTGTACCGCGCCCGAGCCAACCACAAAGCCGGCGAACTGCCGCATCTTGCGCAGGGTGGAGAACGCCTTTTGAAATAGGGTGCTTACCGCGTAGAAGGGCAGGGAAACCGCTAGGGCGCAGAGGTAACCAGCAATCTGGAGGATGTTTTCTGTGGAGAACGCCCCGATATGGTAGAGGGTGACAAGGGGGATAGAGAACACCACCAGGTACATGGCGAAGGGAACCATGAAATAGAGTATTTGGTTAATGCCCGAAGACATGGCGTGCTTGAGGCCCGTCATATTCCCTCGGGCATGCATGGTGGCAATCTCCGTGAACAGTGCCGTGGTGATGGGCACCGTCAAAAACGCGTAGGGCAGGGTGAACCAAAGCCGGGCATAGGCAATGATAGAGGGACCGTTATCAAGGCAGGCGTACGCAGCCGCGGTCTGTACGGAGACGATGACTAGGCCCGCTGCAGTGACCAGCAGCGCCGGCACCCCAATGGAGAGGGTCTCTTTCAGGGCCGGGTCCTTCAGATCGATCCTGAAGGTGATCTTGATGCCGCAGGAGCACAGGGCGGGAATCTGTACCGCCATCTGAAGAAAGACGCCAAGGGGGTTGCCTACTGCGATGATGACCTTGGCAAGTTCGGGGTCATAGGGGGCCACGAAGGCGTAGGCCACAAAGGTGACCGTGACAATCAGGTTGTTAAAGATTGGTGCCGCAGAGGACCACCCGTAGCTGCGCGAAGCGTTCAGCAGGCCTGAGACAATGGTGGAAACGCCGTAAAACACCAGCTGTATGGAGAAGAACCTAAAGAAGAACACGGCGTCGTCCATGGTCTGTTGATCAGACATGAAGGACTGGGTGAACACGAACAGGGGAGCGAAGAAGGTGCAAACCAGCGCCACTATCCCTAAGGCGATTATTGTGATGGAGAGCAGGTTTGAGGCGTACAGGTTGCCCTTCTGGGCGCCAAGCCTGTCTTTAACGGACACGTACACGGGTAAAAACGCGGTGACCAGCATGCCTCCCATGACCAGCTCGTAGAGCATGTTGGGAAGGTTGTTGGCCACCTGATACGAGCTGGCCAGCATGGTAGAGCCCAGGGCGAAGGCCATGGCCCAGGTGCGCATAAAGCCCGTGATGCGGGAGACGATCACCAGTACGCTGATCAAGGCGGCAGATTTACCCACCGAAGCCACGTCTTGGGCGGGGCGCGTATGGGCTCCGCGGACCTGACCATGCTTGGGGGAGACGACGGCATCCGTGGCGCTAGGAGCGCTCAGGCGGACGTGCTTGCCAGATTGGACCTTGGCGCCTGCCGGGGCATGCGATGCTGGTGTGGACCCTTCGTCATCTTGGGTGGTATTCCCAAACTGCAGCGACGCGTCAACGCGGGCGTGACGGCCGTGGCGAGCATGGCGGGGAGCCTGTGGAGTGTCGAGAGCCCCTGCTTGCGTGGAGCGGCGGCTTTCGGGGGATTGCGTCATGAAGGCTCCTTCGGGAGGCTCCGTATTGTCAGGATGGGTATAATTGCTGGTTGAAATGATAGCGTTCGGCCGAGTTGAACCCTGCGAGGCACCATGAACATCCTGATTATCCGCAACAATTACAGCCCTGACGCAGTGACCGCGTCATACACCCTGGGGGCATTCTTTCAAAGTCAGGGCATCGCCTATGCCATTGACGAGTCCTCTTCCTCCGTGGCCGCAATCCGCGAGACCGCCCTGGCCCTTGGGGGCATGGGTCGGGTTGATATGGTGGTGGTCCTTGGTGGCGACGGCTCCATTCTTAAGGCTGCCAATGCGGTGTGGGAATACGGGGTGCCTATCTTTGGCATCAACTTTGGGCATCTGGGCTTTCTTGTCAATGACCTGGGCGAAGATGGACTGATCCAGCTGATGGCGGCGGCCCTCAGCGGGGATGTGACCGTTGACGAGCGGGCCAATCTGCAGGTGGACTTCTGCCAGGCCGAGCAGGTGATCCGAAGCAGGTTTGCTCTGAACGAAGTGACCGTGGCCCGGGGCGAGACGGGGCGCATTATTGCCTTTGACGTGGTGATTGACGGGTGTCCGCTGATGAAGCTTCGAGGAGACGGCGTGGTTTTGGCCTCTGCCACCGGATCTACCGCTTATGCCCTGTCCGCGGGTGGTCCTATTGTGTCTCCTAGTCATAAGGGTCTGGTGGTGGCGCCTCTAGCGGCTCATACCCTGACGGCTCGGGCGGTGGTCACCGGTCCGAGCGATGTGGTGGAGGTGCTTTTGGAGGATAACCAGGACAACCGCGAAGCAAGCTTCTTTGTGGATGGGGAGCTGGTTGACATGCGCGAAGACGGCATCGACCGGGTGGTGGTGCGCAGGTCCGAGTATCCCACCAAGCTGCTGCGCTATAAGGATCCGGGATTCTTTGACCTGGTGAACGCCACGTTTTTTGCGTAGCATGCATGGTGCCAAGCGTTCCGTTTGACTAAGGCGTAAGAAAAGGGGCCCCGAAGAGTCGGGGCCCCGGTTTTGTGGGACTAATGCCTGCTTGTGGGACACATGCCTACTTATGGTACAGGCTGCGCTGCTCGAACTTTGGCTCGCAGGACACGTTGATGCCTAGGGACTTGAACAGCTTCTCGTCGGTGGGGGAGATGATCACGGAGAAGAAGGCGTCGCAGCCCGCCAGGGCGGAGCAGCTGTCAACCGCCGCCGCAGCCTGCTCATTGGTGGCGGAGCTGATGGACAGGGCAATGAGGGTCTCATCGGAGTGGAGTCGGGGGTTTTTGTGGTTGAGGTGTCGGGTCTTCAACTCGCAGATGGGCTTGAGGGCCTCCTCAGAGATGACCAGCACGTCCTGAGGAACGCCGGCCGCAGCCTTCAGGGCATTCATCAGCAGAGACGAGGCGGCGCCAAGCAAATCCGAGGTCTTTCCAGTGACGATGGTGCCATCAGGCAGGCGAAGCGCCCCGGCCGGAAGCCCGGTTGCGGCCTCGCGGTTCAAGGCGGCCTGACGCAGAGGCTCAAGGGTCAAGGCCGCGTCGGTCTTGTTCATGAGCATCTTGAGCTTAGAGAGCTCCTTTTCCCCCGTGGCAGTCTTGCGGAACTGGACCGCACAGCGGTAGTAGCGACGGGCAATCTCCGTGCGGGCTGCGATTCTGACCGCTTCGTCATCCACAATTGCCATGCCGGCCATGTTCACGCCCATGTCCGTGGGGGACTGATAGGGGCTAGACCCTAAGATCCGCTCCATCATGGCCTTGAGGACGGGGAAGATCTCCACGTCCCGGTTGTAGTTGACGGTGGTCTTGCCGTAGGCCTCAAGGTGGAAGGGGTCGATGATGTTGTCGTCATCGAGGTCTACGGTGGCCGCCTCATAGGCGATGTTCACCGGGTGGTTCAGCGGCAGGTTCCAGATGGGGAAGGTCTCCCACTTAGCGTAGCCGGCCTCTACGCCCCGCTTGTGCTCGTGGAAGAGCTGGGAGAGGCAGGTGGCCATCTTGCCCGAGCCGGGGCCAGGGGCGGTGACTACCACCAGGGGCCGAGTGGTGGTGACGTACTCGTTTTTGCCGTAGCCCTCCTCGGAGACGATGCGCTCGATATCAAAGGGGTAGCCCTCAATGGGGTAGTGCAGGTAACTGGGAACTCCCAAATTGGCAAGGCGCTTGCGGAAGGCGTCCGCCGCAGGCTGGTTGGCGTACTGGGTGACCACCACACCGGCGATGGCAAACCCCATGGATTTGAAGATGTCCATCAGCCGCAGCACGTCCTCGTCGTAGGTGATGCCCAAATCCCCCCGGACCTTGCTCTTCTCGATGTGGGCGGAGTTGATGGCGATGATGACCTCCACCTCATCGGAGAGGGACTGGAGCATGCGGATCTTGGTGTCCGGCTGAAATCCGGGCAGGACCCGGGAGGCGTGGTAATCGTCAAAAAGCTTGCCGCCAAACTCCAGGTACAGCTTGCCGCCAAACTGGGCGATGCGCTCGCGAATGTGCTGGGCCTGAAGCTGCACGTATTTGTCGTTGCTGAATCCCTGGGTCATGGGTGCGTCCTTTCTGGCGGCAGGCGGGGTGTGTGTGAATCGGCGTATAGTGTAGCGGTTTCGGCTTGGCGTGCGGCCGTGGCGGCGGGAAAACGGAAAAGCCCGAAATGCAAATGGGCGGCGGGCGCTGGACGCTTCGACATGGTGGCGGGTGTTTCGGGTCTGTAAAACAGGGCCGAAGCGTGCGGGGCGGCAGGCGACAGGCGGGTATAATCAACGGGCGTTGATGAGCGCTGCGCAGCGTTCAGGGCGCATTTTTTATGCCGTGCCACGGGCGGCGCCCTGCCACTGCAGCGCATGTGGGAAGCAGGACCTGTGGTCCATCGGATAAAGGAGGCCCCATGGCAAAGCACATTTTCGTGACGGGCGGCGTTGTGTCATCTCTTGGTAAGGGTATCACGGCGGCATCTCTGGCCCATCTGCTCAAGGCCCGGGGCTACAAGGTGACCATGCAAAAGATTGACCCCTACCTCAACGTGGATCCAGGCACCATGAGCCCGTATCAGCACGGGGAGGTCTTCGTTACCGACGACGGGTATGAATCCGACCTTGACCTGGGGCATTACGAGCGCTTCATAGATGAGTCCCTGACGCGGGAGTCAAACTTCACCCAGGGCGCCATCTACCAAAGCTTGATCACCAAGGAGCGCAGGGGCGACTTCCTTGGGGGAACGGTGCAGGTCATCCCCCATGTGACCAACGCCATCAAGGAGCGGCTTTACCGCATTGCGGATCAGACCCAGGCGGATATCGTGATCTCGGAGATTGGGGGCACCGTAGGAGATATTGAGTCCCAGCCCTTTATCGAGGCGGCCCGCCAGTTCAAGAAGGAGAAGCCCGCGGGGGACGTGGTGTTTATCCACTGCACCCTGGTGCCCTACATTGCCGCGGCCCACGAGGTGAAGACCAAGCCCACCCAGCATTCCGTAAAGGAGCTTAGGTCTGTTGGAGTGCAGCCGGACTTCATTGTCTGCCGTTCTGATCACGAGATCTCCCAGTCCGTCAGGGAAAAGATCGCCCTGTTTTGCGACGTGACCCCTGAGGACGTCATCGCCTGCATTGACGCCCCAAGCATCTACCAGGTGCCCCTGGCCCTCTACGACCAGAGCTTTGACGGTAAGGTCCTCTCTCGTTTGGGCCTTCCCGCATACGGGCTGCCGGATCTGGCACCCCTGCGCAAGTTCCTCTCTGATCAGGACAATTGCCATGGCGAAGTGGACATAGCCATCGTGGGCAAGTACGTGCAGCTGCCTGACGCCTACCTGTCCATCATGGAGGCCCTCCATCATGCGGGAGTGGCAAACGGGGTGGCCACCAACCTTCATCTGATTGACGCGGAGAAGGTCTCCGACGCATCCGCCCCTGAGCTGCTAGGGTCCATGGACGCGGTACTGGTCCCCGGTGGTTTTGGAGCCCGGGCCTTTGAGGGCAAGATTGCCGCAGTACGCTTCGCCAGGGAGCAAAAGATTCCCTTCTTCGGGATCTGCCTGGGACTGCAGGCGGCGGTGTGCGAGTTCGCCCGCAACGTAGCGGGTCTTGAGGGGGCCACGTCTTCGGAGTTTGACGAGCAGGCGGCCTATCAGGTGGTGGACATCATGCCTGATCAGCGCAATATTGACGAGAAGGGTGGCACCATGCGCCTGGGGGCGTACCCCTGCAAGTTGCGCAAGGATACCCGGGCCTTTGAGATCTACGGGGATGAGGTCATCTACGAGCGGCATCGACATCGCTTCGAGGTGTCCAACGTGTATCGCCCCCGGCTTGAGGAGGCGGGCCTGGTGGTGTCTGGAGAGTCTCCCGATGGCAGGCTGACCGAGATGGTGGAGCTTGAGGACCATCCCTGGTTTGTGGCCACCCAGGCGCACCCCGAGTTCAAGAGTAGGCCTACCCGGCCCCATCCTCTGTTCACTTCCTTTGTGGCTGCCGCCAAGGCAAAGCGCCAGGGGTAGAAGGCCCTTTCGCCCGCCGCGAAAAGGGATACAATGCCTCCATGGCTAGACGGATACTCCATAGAACCTTTTCCGAGAAAGCGCCCAACGCCGGGGCGCTTTCTTTGCCGCGGGACGAGTATCTGGCTCATTTGTCTGTAGAGCGGGGCTCAAGCACCCAGACAATCTCGGCGTATCGGCAGGACCTTGACGATTATTTGGGGTTTTTGCAGGAGCTTGGCATCAGCGGTATGGAGCGGGTAACCCGAGAGGACATCATTGCCTACGAGGCGGACCTGATGGAACGGGGGTACGCCACCGCCAGCGTCAAGCGCAGGATCTCTGCGGTAAAGGGTATGCACAGGTTTCTGGCCAGGGAGGACGTCGATCTTGACAACCCCGCCTCCAGCGTGCGGCTGCCTGATCCCGGGCTGAGGCTTCCAGACTGCCTGAGCATAGAGGAGGCCTGCGCCGTTCTTGACCAGAGCTTTCCTCCTACCCCTGCTGGAGCGCGGGACCGGGCCATCCTCGAGGTGCTTTACGGTTGCGGTTTGCGGGTGAGTGAGCTGGTGGGTCTTGATATGGGGGACCTGTACCTGCCCGAGGGGCTCATTCGGGTCCTGGGTAAGGGGTCAAAGGAGCGGGTGGTTCCCATTAGCGGCACCGCCCTGCGGGTCCTTGAGGGCTACACGTCCGCCGCCCGTCCGGAGATTGCCTGTTCGGGGAAGGTCCTCAGCCCCGCGGTATTCCTCAACTCCCGAGGCGGGCGCCTCTCAAGGCAAAGCGTCCATGCTATCGTGGCCCGAGCGGGTGGAGCCATCGGCCGGGCGGATCTGCACCCCCATACCTTGCGGCACTCCTTTGCCACCCATATGCTTGATGGGGGAGCGGACCTGCGCTCCATCCAGGAGATGCTCGGCCATTCGGACATTGGCACCACCCAAATCTACACCCACGTCTCCTCAAGTCACATCCGTGAGGAGTACCTGGCCGCCCATCCCCGGGCCACATAGGTTTTCTGTCGAAGCGCCCTGCCTCGCTTCACGTTTCCGACACATTTTTATTGACCCCCGAGAATTCGGGGGTCTTTTTGCATGCGCCCAAGATGTTGTGCCCTCGCCGTCCTGCCCCCAACATCTTTCTATCGAAAAAGGCTCAGAGTTGCTTCATCAGGCGAAAATGAAGCAAAATATGGCGAAATTTCAGGTTAGGTGTCGGAATGTGGGTCAAGAGTGCAAGCAAATTCAGTAAAAGTGGGGCATCCTATGCTATTATGACCCCACTTGCTGGTTGAGCTGTCTTTTGTGCGGGAAGGAGGACCTGATGCAGAATCTTATCGGCGAGTACGCCCATAAGATGGATGCAAAGGGTCGTGTAGCGTTCCCTGCAAACTTCCGTAAGACCATTAGCGAGGGCGCCAACCTTGTTATCGCGCCGAGCCCTTCGAGCAACTGCCTCTACGTCTATCTCAAGGACGATTACATCGCCTGGGTGGATGAGATGTTTGAGGGCATCGGGGGCTATGACGTGAATAACGAGGATCATGTGGAAATGAAGTCTTTCCTCATGGGTGCCGCTCGGGATGCCGAGCTTGACGGGGCGGGCCGCATTGCGGTCACTCCTCGGTACCGGGAAGAATTCGGACTCTCCTCCGAGGTAATTCTGGTGGGCAATGGCAACCGAGTGGAGATTTGGGATCCCCAGCGTCGCGCCGAGCAGAACGAAAGGGCCCGCGCACTTCGCGCCAAGCTCTTGTTCCGTTCCCCGTCGACCAAGGAGTAGTCCCGCGTGACAAACGAATATCGACATACGCCCGTCCTGCTCGCCGAGTGCCTCGAGCAATCACACCTTAAACCGCAGCACACGTTCGTGGACTGTACGCTCGGCGGAGCAGGGCATTCTTCCGAATTTGCCGCCCGTCTTGATGACCGGGGGATCTTGATCGGCATAGATCAGGACCAGATGGCCCTTGAGGCAGCGGGCTCGCGCATCGCGGCCATGAGCTCTGAACATGGCCCGCGGGTGGAGCTCCTTCGCGGCAATTTTGGCAACCTTGATGATCTATTGCTGAAGGCGCAGGTTCCCGGGGTGGATGTGTTCCTCTTTGACTTGGGAGTCTCCTCGCCTCAGCTAGACCTTCCGTCTCGGGGCTTCTCCTTTAAGGAGGATTCCCCGCTGGATATGAGGATGGATCCGGGTACACAGACCATAACCGCAGCAGAGCTCGTCAACACCCTAACCGCAGCAGAGCTCACCCGGATCATCAGAGATTATTCAGACGAGAAGTGGGCAAGCCGTATTGCTCAGTTCATCGTGGACGCCCGAGCGCGGGGCCCCATCACCACCTCGGGGCAGCTGGTGGAGATCATCAAGGACGCCATCCCCGCCTCTGCCCGCCGCGCGGGGGGTCATCCTGCCAAAAGGACCTTCCAGGCGCTGAGGATAGAGGTGAACTCGGAGCTGGCGGTGCTCAGGAGGGGGCTGGAAGCCGCCGTGAGATGGCTCAATCCCAAGGGCCGGATCCTGGTGATCAGCTACCACTCCCTTGAGGACAAGGTGGTCAAGGAAGTATTTTCCAAATATTCCCAGACCTGTACCTGTCCGCCTGATTTGCCCGTGTGCGTATGTGGGGCAAACCCGCTGCTCAAAGCGGGCCGCAAGCCCATCCTCCCAACCCTGGAGGAAGTTGAAAGAAACACCCGGTCACGAAGCGCCAAGCTTCGGGTCGCCGAGAAAATTAGATAGCTAACCGCCGACCGAAACGCAGCTTAATCACAGAAAGGAGGCCGGCAATGAGCACACGTGCATCGTTCCGCGCCTCACGGTCGGAGTATATGTACGGCGCCGCAGCGCCTGACCTGTTCACTGAGTCTGGGTTTGACTATACGGAGTCCCGGCCCCCTCGGGTGGAGAGGGATCCCGTACCTGGACGCATCAATGGAATCTTCCGCATGGTGATTCTCGTGTCCGTGGTCATCGCCATGGTGTGTTGCCTGCGTGTGGGCCTTGCGGCCGCCTCCGTGGGTACCGCCATTGAGGCGGAGACCCTTGACGCCCAAATCGAGCAGGCCCGTTCCCTCGGATCCGACCTGGAGGTCCAGCAAAGCCGTCTGACCAACTCCACCCAGCTGAGGGTGTCCGCAACCGGCCTTGGCATGGTGGCTCCGGAGTCTACCGTCACCATCGTCCTTGACGAGGACGTGGTGGTTACCGACACCGAGGGGGACCTGTCCTTCTCAGGCACCACCAGTGCAATAGCCAATCAAGCCTAGAGGCGTAGCGGATCATGGTCCGGTTATTCAGCGACGATTACAACATCTCAAGGCGGGAGTCCATCATCCTGGGCTGCTTTGGCATTGCTGCCCTTGCTTCCGCAGCCCAGCTGGTCAACGTGCAGTTCATTCATGGCGAAGAGTACCGCGCCGCCGCTGTTAACTCTCGAACCAGGGCGGACTCCGTTCCTTCCCGTCGGGGGACCATCTATGACCGCAACGGTAACATCCTTGCCGCAAGCGTTGATGCGGTGGACGTGTACGTGAACCCCCGTGAGATCACCGATGTGGAGCAGGCGTCTCGGGCCCTAGCGGAGGTGCTTGGGGGCGAGGCCAAGGATTATGTGGACCTGCTTACCATAGACACCACCTTTGTCTACATCCAACGCCAGGCAGAAGTTGAGCAGGGCGATCGGCTGAGGGAAAAAGAAATTGCCGGTCTGCACCTAATCAACAGCGTGAAGCGAGTCTACCCCTACGGGGCCGTAGGTGGCCAGGTCATCGGCTACGTGAACGTAGATGGGGAGGGCATTTCTGGCCTGGAGCTGTACTACAACGATATCCTTTCGGGGACGGACGGGTCATACAGCCGACAGATGGGGCTCTATGACGCCCCCATCCCCGGAGGCGTGGACTATGACATTGAGCCCATTGACGGGGAGGATATCGTGGTCTCTCTTGATGTGGAGATGCAGTCCTTCCTTGAGGAACGGGTGGCAAAAGAGGTGGAGCGCGTGGAGGGCGCAGACGGCACTGGGGTGCTTATGGACGGCTCTACGGGAGAGATTCTGGCAATCTGCTCTACCCCCTATTTTGACTGCACTCATCCGGAGAAATCCGAGATAGGTTCCGAATCCGTGAAGGGCATCGTGCGGGCTTTCGAGCCTGGTTCCGTGTTTAAGACTCCCGCTATGGTGGCGGTGCTTGAGACCGGGGCCGTTACCCCGGATACGGTGGTGGAATGCCCGGTGTCTCTTGAGGCTGACGAGTACGAGGTCTCGGACGCCCATGAGCGCCCCGCCTGCGACATGACTGCTCGGCAAATCCTGGCTGATTCCTCTAACGTGGGTATCACCCTGCTGGTCAAGGAGTACCTTGGCTTTTCCTCTCTCTATAAGAGGGTGGGTGAGTTTGGGTTCACTTCGACAACCGGGGTTGACTACCCTGGGGAGTCTGCGGGATACCTTGCGGAGGATATCGATTCCTGGTCTATCATCTCCAAATATAACCTTTCCTTCGGCCAAGGTGTCATGGTCACCCCCATGCAGCTGTGTCGGTTCTACGGCGCTTTGGCAAACGGCGGTGTTGCCTGTACCCCCCATTTTCTGATTAGCAAGCCCCAGACCGGGGAGGTGGCGCAGTACGACGCGGAGACCATCATCACCGACGGTCAGGTGCTTGCGGATACCATCAGCATGCTCGAGTCCGTGGTCACCGACGGCACTGGCAAGGATGCCCGGGTGGAGGGATTCACCGTGGCGGGCAAGACTGGCACCGCAGAGTACGCCGACCCGGAGACGGGGGGCTATGTGGAGGGACGGTATAATCTGGACTTCGTGGGCTTTCTTCCCGAAGCCACGGTGCCCCTGGTGTGTTTCACTAGCGTGACCGAGGTGGCATACGAAACCTCAACCACAGCCCTATTCAGCGACATCATGACCGAGGCCGTGGCCCGATACCGGATTGCCCAGCTGTAGTCCGCCGGCCCCGGGGACCTTAGCAGTCAGGAGCAGCCATGGAATTTACCCCATCTCAGATAGCCCAGATCACCCGCGCTTCGGTGATCCTTGATTCCACCGCGCCTATGGTGCGGGGCCTTGCCTGGGACTCCCGCAAGATAGAGCAGGGCTGGGCATATGTAGGTATGCCGGGAGAGCGGGTAGATGGCAATGACTTTACCTGCGCGGCCATCCAGGCCGGAGCGACGGTGGCTCTTATGACCCGCCAGCCCTCCTCTCAGGAACGGGAGGTGGCATCCGATCACGGCTGCGGCATCATGGTGGTGCCCGATGGTGAGGCGGCAATTGTGGCCCTTGCCTCAGCCTGGCGAAGTGTCTTGTCCGCTACGGTGATAGGCGTTACCGGCTCGGTTGGAAAGACCACCTCTAAGGCGCTTATCAGAGACGTGCTCTCCTCGCAGTTTCGTACCAGCGCAACCGTGGGCAACTACAACAATCTGCTTGGAGCCCCCTATACGGTGCTGTGCGCGCCTGCGGACTGTGAGATGCTGGTGGTGGAGATGGGCATGGATAATCTGGGACAGATTGAGCAAATCTGCCAGGTTGCCAGACCCCACATGGGGCTTATTACCAATGTGGGCACCTCCCATCTTGAGTATCTGAAGAGCCGGGAGAACATCGCCCGGGCCAAGGCGGAGCTTGCCTGGGCGGTTGGACCCCAGGGCAGGGTGTTTCTTAACGGGGCAGGGGAGTATTCCGACTTTATCAGAGAGTATGCCCAGCTTGACAAACGGGGCGTGGCCTGCGTGAGGTATGGGGACGCCTGTGGTGCTCAGGTGGCTGCGGGGACTCAGGTTGTCGCAGATGCCCAGGTGCCTGGAAGGATCCAGGAGGCGCCTGCGGAGAGCGCTTTTGATGTGTTTGCCACCCAGGTCAGCCTTGATGACCAGGGCTGCCCCCATTTCGTGCTCAACGCCCGTCTGCCCCTGCCCGGCGCGGATGCTTTGCAATCCGCGAAGGGCGAGCTCACAATTGAGCAGGCGGCCTGCCATCTGAGCCTGAAGGGGCTGCACAACGTGACTAACGCCTGCGGTGCGGCGGCGGTGGGGCTTGCCTGCGGCATGAGCATTCAGCAGGTTGCCCAGGCCCTGTCCCAATCCCAGCCGGAATCCGGAAGGCAGGAGATTGTGCGGGCTTCATGTGGAGCGGCCGTGTTTAACGACGCCTATAACGCCAGCCCCGAGAGCATGAAGGCTGCCTTAGCCATGCTTGAGGCTTATAATTGCTCGGGTCGTCGGGTGGCCGTCCTTGGGGACATGGGCGAGCTTGGCTCGTCAAGCGACCAAGGCCATGAAAGCTGCGGTGCCGCCGCTGTCCAGCGGGGCGTGGATTGGCTGATATGCGTAGGGCAGCGCTCCCGGCTTATCGCTCAGGGCGCACGGGCCCAGGGCATGAGCCCCCAGGCAATCTCCCAGGTGGAAGACGCCCACCAGGCGGTGGAGCTTCTCTTGGCGCAGCTTGAGCCCGAAGACGTGGTATTGGTGAAAGCGTCCCATTTCATGGGACTTGATCGGGTCGTGAGAGGAATCGTCCAATCATGCTAAGTCACATCTACGCAGCCTACCCCACCTTCCAGGTGTTTTTGGGGTTTGCCTTGGCTGCCGCCATCACCATGGCGCTGATGCCTCTGTGGATCAAGTTTCTGACCAGAGCTCATATTGGACAGCAGGTCCGTGACGACGGTCCTGCTACCCACCTGGTCAAGCAGGGCACTCCTACCATGGGCGGGGTGATCATGCTTATCGCGGTGCTGATTACCTGTGTGCTTTTCGCCCGACCCACCCTCGCCTTGTGGGCGCTGCTTGTGGCCACGCTGCTCACGGGCGCCCTGGGCCTGTTCGACGATGCTTCAAAGGTCATTCATGAGCGCTCCTTAGGCCTGACCCCTGCGGGCAAGCTGGTGGGACAGTTTGTGGTGTCTGCTGCCTTTGTACTGGTGGCCGTCAACTATCTGGGAATTGCGCCAACGGTGCAGATTCCCTTCCTGCAGCCCTGGGACTTAGGCATTTTGACCACCACCATCGGGGATTTCCAGATTCCCTGGTTGTATCTGATCTTCTGCTGTGTGCTGCTTATGGGCATGTCGAATGCCACCAACCTCACCGACGGCCTTGACGGGCTGGCGGCGGGCACGGTGATGGTGGTCATGCTGGTGATGGCCGCTATCGCCTATAGGTCGGATATCCTTCCCGTATCTGTGTTCTGCGCGACGGTGGCCGGTGCCTGCGTGGGCTTTTTGTGGTTCAACGCCCATCCCGCGGACATCTTTATGGGGGATACGGGCTCCCTTGCCATGGGCATGGTGCTTGGCTGCGCCGCCATCCTCACCAAGACCGAGGTGTTCTCCCTGATCATCGGCGGCCTGTTTGTGGCTGAGGCCCTCTCCGTCATGATTCAGGTCGCGTACTTCAAACGTACCCGGCGCCGGGTGTTTCTCATGGCGCCCCTCCATCACCATTTCGAGAAGAAGGGCTGGTCGGAGACGAAGGTGGTCATCCGTTTCTGGATCATCTCAGGCGTGCTTGCCGCACTCGGCTTCTTCCTCTGGTTCGTGCAGCCCGCCTTCATGTAGGGGGTTTACGCACGGCACGCTTCGTCAAGGGACACGCAACGTAAGCAATCGGGCGAAGCGCCCGGGATTGTCATGAAAGGACTCGTCATGGACACCATCAAGGGAACCAAGGCCGCACCGGTTGATTTGGGAGACGTGCTGGTGCTTGGCCTGGGAAAAAGCGGACGGGCCGTTGCCCTGTATTGCCTTGACCTGCTGGGAACCAGGGCAAAAAGCCTTACCATCGCCGCAGGTGAAATGAGTGACGAGGCCTTTGCCTTCGCCCGGTCTTGCGAGGACCGGGGAGCGAAGGTGTTCTTCGAGCAGTATACCTTTGATGGCAGCTATGACCTGTGCATCGCTAGCCCTGGTATCTCCCAATTCTCCCGGTTCTACGAGAACGCCGCTAAGGTGTCCCGGGAGGTCATTTCCGAGGTGGAGTTTGCCTGGAGGGAGTCTCCCGCTGAAAGCTCGTGGATTGCGGTGACCGGCACCAACGGCAAGACCACCACCACCACCCTGATCACCCACATCTTCCAGGCGGCGGGTGCGCGGGTGGCCGCAGTGGGCAACATCGGCAACACCGCCATCACCGCGGTGGGGGCCCACGCGGCGGACGTGTACGTGGTTGAGGTCAGCTCCTTCCAGCTGGCGTCCATGTCCCAGTTTGCGCCACAGGTGGCGGTGCTGCTCAACATCACCCCTGACCATCTGTACTGGCATATGACCTTTGACGCCTACGTGGAGGCCAAGAAGAACGTGTACCGGAACCTGGGTCAGACCCAGGGCACCCTGGTGATTGACGCCACCTGCCCGGTGACCAGGCAGTGTCTTGAGCAGCTGGCGGAGTGCCAAGACGGAGGCTTTGACGTGGTAGCCCTCGGCGGCGCATCGGGGATCGAGGGCGTGGCCGCCTCCGAGCCCCTCTTTGCTGGCAAGCCCGGCATGACGGACGCGGGGGCCTTCAGGCGCCAGGGCCGTCTGGTGTGCAGGATTGCAGGTCAGGACCATGACCTGGCCGACGCCGGTGAGCTGAATATCAAGGGCGAGCACAACGTGTCAAACGCCCTGGCGGCGGCTGCGGCGGCTCTGGCCTTTGGCCTGAGCGACCAGGCGGTGGCAGAGGGCCTGCGCACCTTCCGCCCCTTGGAGCATCGTTTGGAGCCCTGCGGCACCATCAATGGGGTGGAGTTCTTCAATGACTCCAAGGCCACTAATGTGGACGCCACCCTGAAGGCCCTTTCTGCCTTCAAGCCCGGCGAGCCCATCTTCCTGCTTGGGGGCCACGATAAGGGCACGGACCTTGCCGAATTGGTTCAGGAATGCGAGAAGATCTGCAAGGCGGTGGTGTGCTTCGGCGCCGCTGCAGAGCGCTTCATGGCCGCCTTCGCCACAAGTGGCCTTACCCATGTGCAGGAGGAGCACCTTGAAGACGCCCTTGATCGGGCCATCCTTATGGCTGAGCCTGGGGATTGCGTGGTCCTTTCTCCCGCCTGCGCCTCCTTTGATGAGTTTGACTCCTTCGAGCACCGGGGTAAGGTCTTTAAGGGCCTGGTCAGCTTCAGGTGCAACTAGCCGTATGATGCGCGGGTAAGGCAGGTGCGGGTGTCTCGGGTCTTCTCACAGGCGTCGTCTTCCCCCATGGGGGCCTCAAGCAGGGGCCCCTCTTCCGCCATGCCCGCTTTCCTGAGGGCTCCCCGCATGCTGTTCATCGCGGTGACGGTCATCCTGGTGCTGCTTGGCGTGGTGATGGTGTTTTCCGCCTCAAGCGTCACCGCCGTTACCACGGGCACGGACATGTACCGTCCCATGATCAAGCAGCTGGCCTTTGCTCTTGTTGGGCTTGTGGCCATCGCGGTTCTCAACCTTGCTCCCTATTCCGTGTGGACCCGGTGGCTGTTTTGGGCCTTTTGGATTCTGTGCATGATTCTGTTGGTCCTGACCCTGTTTTTTGGCGAAGAGTACCTGGGCGCACGTCGGTGGCTTAAGGTGGGGGAGTTGTTCACCTTCCAGCCTTCGGAGTTTGCCAAGATCGCCATTGTCATGGCGGGGCTGCGCTGCGTGCAGAACTACAAGGCGGACGGGAGCAATCTGAAACTGGTCCTTTCATTCACGGGCCTGGCCCTCCTTCCCACCGGCTTCATCTTTGTGGCCCAAAACGACTTCGGCACCACGCTGATCATTGTCATCGGCCTGATTGCGGTGCTGCTGTTCTCCGGCATCAACCTGCGGGTGTTTCTCCCCCTGGTTGTCGTGCTGATCCTTCTTGCGCTGGTTTTGCTTACCAGCGGCGGCTTTCGCAGCAGCCGCATTGATGTGTGGCTCAACCCCTGGAACGATGGGGACGGGGGATATGGTACCGGCTGGCAGAGTATCCGCGCCCGGTACGCCTTCGCCTGCGGAGGGCTGTTTGGGGTGGGCCTGGGAAACTCCTACGAGAAATTCCAGTACCTGCCCATGTCCGAGTCCGACTTCATCTACGCAGTGATTGGCGAGGAGCTGGGCTTTGTTGGCGCGATTGCGGTGGTCCTGCTGTTTTTGCTGTTCCTGGTCTCCGGCCTGATGATTTCCCAGCGTGCGGAGGACGAGTTCGGCTCGGTGCTGGCCGCCTCTTTGGTGTGCATGCTGGTGTTTCAGGCCTTCGTGAACATGGGCTGCGCCACGGGGCTTCTGCCCACCACGGGAAAGCCCCTTCCCTTCGTGTCCGCCGGTCTGTCCTCATTGGGCTCCTCGCTGATGATTGTGGGCATCGTGCTGCAGATCAATCGGGGAGGTGCCGGCGTGGACCTGCACGAGAAGCGCAGGGACAACCTGCGGCTTATCAGGGTAGAGCATGATCAGGCGATACCCCATCAGGGCCATCAAGGCCGAGGCTCGGGGCACCCGGGTTCCTCCTATGGGCCAAACCACCGTATTGGACCTGGGTTGTATGGGTCCGGCATCCAGGATTGGAGTAGAAGATGAGAGTGGTCCTATCCGGCGGAGGCACCGCCGGTCATATCAATCCCGCCCTTGCCCTGGCGGAGGAGCTGAGCGCCCGAGGTCATGAGGTGCTCTTCGCCGGCACCCCTGAGGGGCTGGAGGCTCGGCTGGTTGCCCAGGCGGGCATCCCGTTTACCCCCTTTAAGGCCTCAGGCTTTGACAGGGAGGCGCCCCTGACGCTGGTCACCTCCACCTTTAAGATCCTGGCTTCCGCCCTGAAGGCGGGCTCCTGGTTTAAGAAGGTCAAGCCAGATGCGGTGGTAGGCTTCGGAGGATACGTGTCCATTCCGGTAGGCGTGGCCACGGTTAAGCGCCGTATCCCCCTGGTTATCCACGAGCAGAACTCGGTGATGGGCATGGCCAACAAGTTCCTCTCGGAATTTGCCCGGTACGTGGCGGTCACCTACCAGGTGGCGGGAAAGGACGTTGACGAAGCGTCCAAGGTGGTCCTCACTGGCAACCCGGTGCGCTCCTCCGTTCTGGCGGTCACTCGGCAGGAGGGCCGCAGGATGCTAGGGATACCTGAGGACGGGGTGATGCTGCTGGCCTTCGGAGGAAGCCTTGGGGCCCGTCACATTAATCAGGCCCTGTGCGCCCTTAAGCAGCGGCTTCTTGAGGTGGATAACCTGTATGTGGTGCATATCAGTGGTCCTCGGGAGTACGATACCGTCAAGGCGGATCTGGATCTTTCGCCAGCTGAAGCCCAACGCTGGATCCTCATGCCCTATCAGGACCGCATGGCCGAGACCTTAGCCGCGGCGGATTGCGTGCTCTCCCGGGCGGGGGCAACCTCCCTTGCGGAAATTTCTGCCTTAGGGCTGCCGGCGCTTCTGGTGCCCTTTCCCTATGCCACGGAGGACCACCAGACCACCAACGCCCAGGCCTATGTGGCCTCAGGGGCGGCGGAGATGATTGCCGATGCCAACCTGGATTCGCCCGAGTTCGCCCAGCTGCTGATGACGCTGGTCACCAGCGAGCAAGAGCGGGAGCGCATGCGCCAAGCGGCGGCATCATTCGAGACCCAGAACGCGGCTGCCCGCTTGGCTGACCTGGTGATTCAGGCCGCCGAGGGCAAATAAGCCGGCATGAGAGATATTAGAGGAGTTGCAACCATGACCCATTCTGAGACCGTGCATTTCGTCGGTGTCGGCGGCGTTGGCATGAGCGGCATTGCCGCCATCGCATCCCGCCTGGGTATGAAGGTGTCCGGATCCGACATGAAGGCGTCCCGCTACACGCAGCAGCTGGTAGACGCCGGAGTCGAGGTTCATATCGGCCATGCGGCGCAGAACGTGCCCGAGGACTGCGACGTGGTGGTGGCCTCAACCGCCATCCCCGAGACCAATCCCGAGATTATCCAGGCCCGCGCGGCCGGCATCCCTGTGTGGCAGCGGGCGGCCATGCTTGCCAAGCTCGGAGAGGGGAAAAAGACCCTTGCCGCAGCGGGCACCCACGGTAAGACCACCACATCCTCCATGCTCGCCCAGGCCATTGATGCTTTGGGGCTTGAGCCAAGCTTCGTGGTAGGCGGTATTGTGGGGCACTACGGCACCAACGCCGGATACGGAGCGGGGGACTACTACGTGGTGGAGGCCGACGAATCCGACGGGTCCTTCCTGCGCCTGTCTCCCTATGTGGCCCTGGTCACCAACGTGGAGGCGGATCATCTGGACCACTACACCGGCGGCCTTGCCCAGATTCGCCAGGCGTTCTACGACTTCATGGCATCCGTGCCCGACCAGGGCGCCGTGGTGGTCTGCGCCCAGGACCCTTCCCTGGTAGAGCTTGCCCAGTCCACGGGTAAACGGGTGGTGACCTACGGTTTTACCCAGGAAAGCCAGGTGCGGGTGTCGGATTACGCCACCAAGGGGGTCTCCTCCTCCTTTACCGTCACCTTCCCCGATGGCACCTGCATTCAGGCGGGTCTTGCCAAGAATCCCGGTATGCACAACGCCCTCAACACCGCAGGAGTGCTTGCGGTGGTTTGGGCCCTAGGATACGACGTGGAGGTTGCCGCCGCGGGGCTTCGGGACTATGCCGGGGTGGCCCGCAGGTTTGATATGAAGGGCGAAGCGGACGGTGTGTGCGTGGTGGACGATTACGCCCATCATCCCACGGAGATATCCGCGACCCTCACCGCCGCTGCCGGCCTTGACTTCAAGCGGGTGGTGGTCCTGTTCCAGCCACATAGGTATTCTCGCACCCAGTCTTTGGTGGACTCCTTTGCCACCTGCTTTGTCGGCGCAGACAAATTGGTGGTGATGGATGTGTATGGCGCAGGTGAGGCTCCCATAGAGGGGGTGTCCGGCAAGTTGATCGCCGACGCGGTGGCCGCATCTGGCACTGTGGCGGAGGTGGACTACGTGGCGGATTTCGACGCCACCCCCCAGGCGCTCCTTGATATCCTCCAGCCCGGTGATTTGCTTTTGACCATGGGCGCCGGTACGGTGACTACCATCGGCCCGAAGGTCTTAAGCAGCCTGGCCCGACGGGGACAGGAGTAGGGTGGATGCCCTGATCAGGGCCCTTCGCTGGGATTTCAATGGTGAGATCCTGGTGGATGAGCCCATGTCCAAGCACACCACCTATAAAATCGGCGGGCCCGCGAGCTACTTCGTCACCGTAGATGACCTGGGTTCCCTGACCACCCTATGCAAGGCCCTCGAGGGGCTGGGCTGGGTGTGGTTTGTCATCGGGTCGGGGTCAAACCTCCTGGTCAGCGATGAAGGCTTTGCCGGTGTGGTCATAAAACTTGGCGAAGCGTTCGACGGGTGCAAGTATGATCCTGAAACGGGGATCATCTCCGCCGGATGTGCCTGCAGACTTTCTCGGGTGGTCAGCGAAGCGGCAACCCAAAACCGCAGTGGTATGGAGTTTGCCGTCGGGACCCCGGGCACCGTAGGCGGTGCCCTGCGGATGAACGCGGGTACGAGCAGAGATTACCTGGGGTCTCGGGTGGTAAGCGTCACAACCCTGCGTCCCGGAATGGGGCTGGTGAAGTATGACGCCGCGGAGATATCCTGGTCGTACCGCTCCTCGAGCATCCCTGCGGATGAAATCATCGTGGAATGCGAGATTGCTACCCGCCAGCCTGAGGACGATGACGTACGGGGCCGGATGATCCGCGCCCTTGAGCGGCGCAAGAAGACCCAACCCTTAGGGCTTCCCTCCTGCGGCAGCGTGTTTCAAAACCCGGAGAAGGACTCCGCCGGGCGCCTCATAGAGAATGTGGGCCTCAAAGGCGCGTCCTGCGGCGGGGCGGCCTTTTCCTCCCTGCACGCCAATTTCATTGTGAACACGGGACAGGCCACCGCAGACGAGGTGCTCACCCTGATACATGCGGCCCAGGACGCCGTGATGGACAAGTACCAGATTCATCTCACACCGGAGGTCAGGTTCCTTGGATTCTCGTGATAACAGGACAACCCGGCGACGTCGGAGCGACTCTCGGCCCACCTCCCGGCCGAGCCAGGATTCTTACTCTCGCAGGCCCGCCTCTTCGGGTCAGGAGCCCTTTTCTCGAAGGCCAGTCTCATCAGGCCGGAGTGCTGCCCAGTCTCCCACTCGCAGATCCGCTTCATCTGGGTCGGGATCCGCTCCTCGGGTCACCACGGTGCGCGTGGGTGACTTGCGCCGAGAGCAGCAGCGGGACGCCCGCCGCAGCGCTACCCGCCAGCCCTCCACCCGCAAGTCCCAAAGGCCAACGCGTCAGCCCCACAACCGCCGCCAGTCAACGGATCTCGAGGATCGCCAGCGGAGGGTCGAGCGGCAGTACCGCTCCCATGTGTTCAAGCTCATCTGTGCCCTCGCCTTTGTGGTGCTGCTTATCGGCGGTGGGCTTGGGGTGTATTTCTCCAACCTGTTCTCCATCCAACAGGTCCAGGTAGAGGGCGTGGCTCATCTTACGGATGCCGAAATGACCGAGCTTGCTGCGGTTCCCTCAGACACTACTCTACTGCGGGTAGACACTGCAGAGATAGAGCGCAACGTGGCTCGGGACTCATGGGTTGCTTCCGTGAAGGTCACCAGGAGTTTTCCTAGCACCCTGGTAATCACCGTCAAGGAGCGGGAGGTTGCCGCGGTGGTGCAGATCTATGATGACACAGGAGCCCCAAGCTCTCTGTGGGCGCTTGCGTCAGATGGTATCTGGCTGTGCCCCATCCCCGAGGAGGGCACCCCTGAGGCCGAGACGGTAAGCCCTCAGCTGCTTGAGGATAGGCAGACCGCCCTGCTCATCACCGACGTGCCCTACGGCACGGTGCCAGAGGTAGGGGCGGTGTGCGAGGATCCGAGCGTGCTTAACGCCCTTGGCGTGGTCAATGGCCTTACCACGCAGCTGCGAGACCAGGTGCGCAGCGTGTCCGCCACTGCGGAGGACAACGCCACCATCACCCTGCAGTCTGGGGTGGAGATCGCCTTCGGTGACGACGAGGACGTGCGCAACAAGGAGCGGGTGTGCCTAGAGATCATGGAGCAGTATCCGGACTCGGTGTCCTACATCAATGTCCGGGTGGTCTCAAGCCCCACCTGGAGGTCCGTCTAGCCTTCCCTCATGGAACTTCGGCGAATGTTGGTTACCTGAAGTGACTTAGGTTCTTGCAATGTCCGTCGGTTCGTGTAAAGTGAACGCGAAGCCCTGACGTGCCTTGACGTGCGCACATGTGGGGCAGAGCACAAAAACGCAGTAGTGAAACGTAGCACTTGTGGAGGATGCAATGCCTAATACCAATGGAACTGACCATCTTGCCGCGATTAAGGTCGTAGGCGTAGGCGGCGGCGGGTGCAATGCGGTCAACCGCATGGTGGAAGCCGGCGTCAAGGGCGTGGAGTTCATCGCCGTCAACACTGACCGCCAGGCGCTCATGCTCTCTTCGGCGGACAAGACCATCCACATCGGGGCAGAGCTGACCCGTGGCCTTGGTGCCGGGGCCAACCCTCAGATTGGCTGCCAGGCCGCAGAGGAGTCCCGACAGGAGATCCGCGACGCACTATCCGGCGCGGATATGGTGTTCGTCACCGCCGGTGAAGGCGGCGGGACCGGCACGGGAGCCGCCCCTATCGTGGCGGAGATTGCCCGTGAGGAGATCGGTGCCCTTACCGTAGGTGTGGTTACCAAGCCCTTCAACTTTGAGGGACGCCTTCGTCGCAACCAGGCGGAGCAGGGCTGCGACCTGCTTTCCCAGAAGGTGGACACCCTGATTGTGATTCCCAATGACCGCCTGCTTGAGGTCATTGACAAGAAGACCTCCGTGCTTGACGCCTTCCGCATCGCGGATGACACCCTGCGCCAGGGCATCCAGGGCGTTACGGACCTGATCACCATCCCCGGTCTTATCAACCTTGACTTCGCCGACATCCGCACCGTTATGAAGGACGCCGGCACCGCTATGATGGGCATCGGCTTTGGCACCGGTGAGAACCGCGCCTACGATGCCGCTACCCAGGCCATCAACTCCAACCTGCTCGAGGCATCCATCCAGGGTGCCAGCAGGGTCCTGTTCTCTATCGCCGGCGGCTCCGACCTCACCCTTGCCGAGGTTGACGCGGCTGCCCGCACCATGGAGTCCGTCATCGATGAGGACGCCAATATCATCTACGGCCAGATTATCGACGAGTCCCTGGGAGACCAGGTGCGCATCACCGTCATCGCCACCGGATTTACCCGGGTCGCTGCGCCTGCCGCCAAGGAGCAGACCCCCCGTATGGATTTGTTCTCCACCCCTGCCCCCCAGGCTCAGCCCCGGGAGACCTACACCTCCAACCAGAGCCATCCTGCCGCCCCCGTGGCAACCTCTGGCGCCGCAAGCTCCTTTGGTTCCTCCATGTCCGGGCAGAACATGTCGGGCTCCCGCGTGACTGATGAGGATTACATCCCCGATTTCCTGCGCCGCCGCTAATCAATAGCCCGCAGCCATAGCCATGACTTCAAAGACGGCCCTCCGATTGCCCATCCCAAAGCTTCGTGAGGGCCGCTTTGCGTTGCCTGACTCGTGTACTCAGGTCACTTCGTCATATATACGGGCATACACCGATGAGGCCCTCTTTGCCGCCACCGGAGTGAGGGTTGCTTTTACCACCAGGGATGGGGGAGTGTCGCGCCCTCCCTTTGACTCCCTGAACCTGAGTCCCTTTATTGGGGATGACGAAGCGTGCGTCGCCCGCAACAAATCCCTGTTGTGTGCCGCCTTTGGCGCACAAGAGAGCCTGCTTATTCAGCCTAAGCAGGTCCATGGCGCCCGAATTGTGGAGTGCTCCCATTCCGCTTACGTCCCCCAGGTCGCTCAGGAGGCTCTTGAAGGGGCGGATGGGGTGGTGGTGTATTGCCCTGAGGTGTCCGCGTTGTTGTGCTTTGCGGATTGCGTGCCAGTGATTATTGTGGAGCCGGGGGGATGCTTTGCAGTGGTGCATGCGGGATGGCGGGGTGTTGACGGGCGTATTGCCCAGCAGGCCCTTGAGATGCTATGCGCCAGGACTCAGGCGCCGCCCCATGAATGCAACGTGTATCTGGGCCCCCATATCAGGTCCTGTCATTTTGAAGTAGGGCCTGAGGTAATGAACCGTTTCGTGTCGAATTTCGGTTTGGGGTGTTTGGCGGATCAGGGACATGTAGACTTACGCATCGCCCTTGAGGTCCAGCTTCTAGAAGCAGGAGCCTCGGCAGAGCGCATTTGCGATATGGGCACGTGCACCGTCTGCGACGGCGGTGAGGAGTTCTTCTCCTACCGCCTGACACAGGGCACCTGCGGCCGCCATGGCGCGTTTGCCGTGAGGGTTTCTAGCGGTACTGTTGGTGCCTGATACAAATGTGGGATAAGAAGGGGAAGATCACCTCATGACTCAGTTGCAGGGAATAGGGAAGCGGGCCTGCCAGATTAGGGCCACCATCTCCGAGGCCTGCGCCCAATCGGGAAGAGACCCCCAAGAAGTGCTGCTCATCGGCGTGTCGAAGACGGTAGACGTTGACGCGGTGGAGCAGGCAATAACCGCCGGAATCCATGACTTCGGAGAGAACCGTCCCTGCGAGCTTGCTCGCAAGCACGACGCCTTCCCCGAGCAGCGATGGCACTTCATCGGCAATATCCAATCCCGCCAGCTTAATCAGGTGGTGGGAAGGGCGTATCTGATTCACTCCCTGTGGGATAGGGACCACGCCTCTCGCATTGACCGTCTTGCCGCGGCAGCGGGGGTCATCCAGGACGTGCTGATTGAGGTCAACGATGGAGAGGACAACAAGCAGGGCCTTGACCCGCGGGACCTCTGGCCCATGCTTGAACACTGCGCCACCCTTCCTCATCTGCGTGTGCGGGGGCTGATGATCATGGCTCCCGCCCATGACCCCCAAAGGGCCCGCCAGACCTTCGCCTCCCTGGCTTGCCTGAGGGATGAGACCGCCCATCGCCTGGTGGCATTAGGGGCTGACAACATTGCTCTGGATGAACTTTCGATGGGAATGACCGACGATTACCCCTTGGCAATCCTTGAAGGGGCTACTATGGTGCGGGTGGGTCGTGCACTATTCAGTGAAGATTCGTAGCAACGCATGGCCCCGGCATAGATAGGTGAACACTATGGAACTGAGAATCCCCCAGTTTGAAGATTTGAAGGGAAGGCTGGGCTTTAAGGGCTCAAGCGCCTCCTCTTCACAAGCACCCCAGGATGAGTATTCCGACGGGTATCAGGACGAGTATTTTGACGACTACGGTGAGTACGGTTACGACGACTCTGCGGATTACACTGAGTATGAGGCCGCGTCTAGCCGCATTCCCGCCCACGCCTCGGGTTCCTCGACCTCGGGTTTGGCCAGCTCCACGCTGGCATCCGCTGGCTCTGCAAATCGCGGTAGTAGCGCGCGGCTGGTAAGCGCTCAGGACGTGCGGGCCCATACCCGCTATACGCCTTCGGCTTCCGAGGAGGGCTACACCACTCGGGCAAGCCGGGTTGCGGCCCAGCCCGCTTCGATAGAGGAGCCCTCCGTCAGCAGGGACCTTGCCTCCATCCAGCGGGAGGAGCAGCGCTCTCCGGGGCTTAACGGGCTATTCGTCCCGTCATCCACCCCGATAAGCAGCGCCCCCGGTAGGGCCATGGTGGCCTCTTCCGCTGAGGTCATGCGCTCCCAGCGCCAGGAGGTGTTCTCCAGCCCTGCATCCGAGCCCGCCCCCGCTGCCACCTCGGTGCCCGCGCCCAAGACTAGCTCGAGGATCCTGACGGTAATCAAGCCCGTGAGCTACAACGACGCGGAGCGGGTCTCTCGGATCATCAAGACCGGGGACGTGGCTGTCATCAGCCTCAGGGGCACCTCTGAGGCTTTGGGCAAGCGGATCTTGGACTTCAGCTTCGGCGTCGCCTGCGCTCTTGAGGCCCAGGTGGAACTGGTGTCTGCCCAGGTGTACGCCATCTGTCGTGGGGCAGAGCTGAGCGAGTCCGAAAAGGCCCGCCTGAGGGAACAGGGGCTCTAGGCCATGCTTGGATTCATCATCTTGAAGGCCGTAGACATCTACACCTTGCTGATTGTGGTGTACGTGCTCATGTCCTGGATTCCCAACAAGCGGGGTTTTCTCGCGGACGTGGACACTGCCCTGGGTAAGCTCTGCGACCCGTATCTGGACCTGTTTCGGCGTATCATCCCCCCGGTAGGCATGGTGGACTTTTCGCCCATCGTGGCGCTGATTGCCCTGGAGCTGGTGGCCCGTCTGATTGTGGGCGTGCTGCTGTAGGTCCCAAGCCTTGTGTATTGAAACCGCGGCGAAGGGTGCAAAAACCGCGCGCAAGCGCCGCTTAGACCCAAAAAGGAGAATGAGAAATGGCTATCACCTCTGCTGAGATTCACGAACAGGGCTTTTCCGTCACCCGTAAGGCCGGCTACGACATTGACGAAGTGGACGTGTTCCTGGAGTACGTGGCATCCGGAATTGACGCCCTTAACGCTGAGATCGAAGAGCTGCTTGCTCAAATTGACGAGCTTCAGGCCCAGGCATCCCTGGCCCCTGCGGCTGACTATGAGCCTGCGGCGGCTCCTGCGCCTCTGACCCCTGCCCATGGGGATTTCGAGGCCTCCGAGTCCGAGAAGGACGCCCGTATCGCCGAGCTTGAGGCCGCCCTGGCCGAGAAGGAGCTGGACGCTTCGGCAATTTCTAACGCCCTGGTCACCGCCCAGCGCTCTGCCCAGCTGGTGGTTGACGATGCCCGCGCCGACGCCAAGCGTATCATCGCTGAGGCTGAGGAGGACGCTGCCTCCATCATCGCCCGGGCCGAGGCCGAGAAGGAGAAGATCGAGGACACCATCGATGCCCTTGACGCCTCCCACAAGCAGACCTGCGAGGATTACTCCGCCGCCCTGCGCGCATTTATCGAGGACGCCTCCAAGAAGCTTGACGATGTTGAGGACGAGCTGGCCCGCAAGGAAGGCCGCAAGCAGGCCCACGCACGCTTCTCCAACCCTGCCCAGGCTCCCGTTATGAAGCCTTCCGTGGCCCCCGCCGGCACCAATGGCGCGGTGGCTCCGAGCTACGTGGCTCCCACTGCCGCAAGCGTGATGCCCGTCAGCCATGCCAAGCCCTCTGCGGTTGAGAAGGACCTGAGCGGTTTCGGCGACGCTTCTGACGCTTTTGATCTGGGAGACCTTGACTAGGTTAGGGTTTGCCAGCGGCATCTAGCATTACTGGTGGCGCCTGGTGCCCCACAACGCCAGCAGCACCCTTTGCCTTTGATTGACGCATACAAAAGCCCGCATGACGCGGGCTTTTGTATGCCGTAGCAGGCCTGTAAGCCGGGTTCTGTCTTTGAAGACGGCCATTTATCTTGGACACGCGTCACCGCGGGCCTCTTCGCGGGCTACCCGCGCACACGGAGGAGCTGAACCGCATTGTGCGCCTATTTGCCCTTGCTTCGGATGGGGTTTACCAAGCCGCGCCGTTACCAGCGCGCTGGTGCGCTCTTACCGCACCTTTCCAGCTTTTCTCCTGGCGGCAGGGCCGCTGGTTAGAGTTTCCTTTTCTATAGCACTTTCCGTCGGGTTTCCCCGCCCGGCCGTTAGCCGGCATCCCGCTCCTAGAAGCCCGGACTTTCCTCACGGGGCCGGCATGCCGCCCCGCGCGACCGTCCGGCCTGCATAGCGCGGGACATGGTACCACAGCCTTGAGGGAAAATCCTTTAGGTGGTATTGGCGGGTTGCAGACACTATCAACAAATCATGGGGGTACCATAGGGACAATACGGATACCTCACAGATAAAGGAGGATCGCCATGTGCAGCCGACAGTCCCATCGTGAATCCCCGAAACCCTGGAGTGCTCTTGTGGGGGCAGGCCCCTTCAACGAAGGACACTTCGCCAAGGAGGCCTTTGGCTTCGTGTTGGCGGCAGACGGGGGATACGCCCATCTGGCGGGACATGGGTTGGCGCCTGATTTCGCCCTGGGGGACTTTGATTCTCTGGGGTATGTGCCTGCAGATGTGCCCTGCGAGATCCATCCAACCATGAAAGACGCCAGCGATACCGCATTGGCCCTTGCTTGGCTTAAGGCTCGGGATTATGAGGCAGTGGCGGTCTACGGCGTCCTTGGGGGCCAGCGGCCCGAGCACACTTTTGCCGCCCTGGCCTCCCTTGCTCGGGCGGCCTCGGAGGGGCTGCGGGTGGTGGCGGTCGGGGAGGAACATATGGTTTGGGCCATCCATTCCGATAGCCAGATTCAGGGTTGTTTGGAACTGCCCGCCCTGCAAGAGGGCTTCGTGTCCCTGTTTGCTTTCGGAGGGCCGGTTGCGGGTTTGAGCGTCCAGGGACTGAAGTATGAGACGAAGGGTACAGACCTTAGGCCTGATTCCACTTTGGGTCTGTCAAACGAATTCTGCGGCGTCCCGAGCCGAATAACCCTCGAAGCGGGCACCTTGCTTGTTTTCACCCCGCTTCTCGGGCTGCCTGAGGCTTAGGGAACTATACTTGCTCGTATCGGGGAGCTTGCTGCTGCGGGCTGAGAGGAGGGGAGCACCCCTCGACCCGTTGAACCTGTTTGGATAATGCCAGCGAAGGGAGTCTTACTTATGGCACCACTGTATGCAACCACCCCAGAAATTCAGGACGGCATCCGTCGCGCCGCCTCCGTCCTGCGTGAGAAGGGCGCTTTGGTGCACTGCATCACCAACTACGTGACGGTGGAAAGCTGTGCAAACGCCGTTCTTGCGGTGGGGGCAAGCCCCATCATGTCGGACGAGCCCACGGATGTAGAGGACATCCAGAACATCTGCGGCGCTCTGGTAATCAACATTGGCACCCTGAATCAACAGACCATTCAGGGCATGATGGCGGCAGGTGATGCGGCGGCCCGCGCCAAGCATCCCATCGTGCTTGACCCGGTGGGGGCAGGCGCTTCTCGTCTGCGCACCCATGTGTCAAGCACTCTGCTTAACACCCTGCCTGTGACCTTGATTAGGTCGAATATGTCCGAGGCCAAGGCCCTTTCCGGAGCAAGCGCAAAGACCAAGGGCGTAGACGTGAACCCTGAGGATGCGGTTACCCCGGAGAATCTGGAGCGGTCAGCACGCTTCGCCCGGGACCTTGCCCGCAACGCCGGGTGCGTGGTGGCCATCACCGGGGCTATCGACCTGATTTCCGATGGGCAGCGGGTCTTCGCGGTGGGCAACGGCTCTCCCATGCAGGGCCGCATCACCGGTGCCGGCTGTATGCTTTCCGCCTTCAGCGGCGGGTATCTGGCGGCAAATCCTGAGGACGCCCTGTTTGCCGCCCTGGCGGCTGTGGTTCATGCTGGAGTTGCCGGGCAGCGGGCCCAGGCGCGGATGGAGGGCAACCCCCAGGACGGCACAGGAAGCTTCCGCACCTATCTGATGGATGCCCTGAGCACCCTGACCCCTGATCAGCTGGCCGCAGAGGCCCGGGTTGAGCAGGTCCTCTAGGACAGGGGCGTTGGATATGGATCGGGCTATGGCGGGGGATTGTGTGCAAGCCCGCGCACAATCTCAGGCCCCTGATTCCCCCCGCAGATGGCTGCAAGAGCACCCTGAGGCGTTGATTCTCTATGGGGTGAGCGACAATGCCTGGCTTGCTGGCAGGACTCTCGGGGAGTGCTGCGCTCAGGCGGTTTCAGGAGGCGTGAGCTTTCTTCAAATCAGGGATAAGGAAGCCTCCACGGCACGGCTGGTGGAGGAGTATCGGCAGGTTTCCTCCTGCCTGGCCGAGACGCTGGGTTGCTGGGTGCCGCTGGTGATTAATGACGATGTTGCCGCCGCCCTTGCATCCGGCGCCGACGGGGTTCATGTGGGCCAGGATGACATGGCCTGCGCCCGGGCCCGGCAGATGCTTGGCCCCCATAAGATTGTGGGGGTGTCCGCTCAAACGGTGGAGCAGGCCCTTGCTGCCCAGGAGGCTGGGGCTGATTACCTGGGGGTGGGGGCACTGATTCCTACACCCACCAAGCCCGATGCGGTTGATGTTACCTACCAGCAGCTGCAAGAGATCTGCCAGGCGGTGGATATCCCTGTGGTGGGCATTGGCGGGCTGAATCTGAACACCTTGAAAGTCCTTAAGGGCAGCGGCGTTGCTGGGGCAGCGGTGGTGTCCGCCGTGTTTGCCGCCGAAGACATCCGCCAGGCAAGCGCGGATTTGCGAAGGGAGCTTAATCGTGTCCTTACCTGAATGGAGCCTTCCTGCATGCCCCCATATCCCAAGTGTGCTCACCATCGCGGGATCTGATAGCAGCGGTGGGGCGGGTATCCAGGCGGATATCAAGACCATCACCGCCTGCGGCTGCTTTGCCCAAAGCGCCATTGCGGCACTGACGGCGCAAAACACCCTTGGAGTCGCCCAGGTGGTCAACATTGATCCTCAAGCCTTGGTCAACCAGATCATGGCGGTGTTTGACGATATTGCCCCTGCAGCGGTCAAGGTGGGCATGCTTTCCACCGCGGACAACATGAGGGCCACCTCCCGGGTGCTTAAGGAACTTGCGCAGCAGGGCAGGGGGCCGCAGTACGTGGTGGTAGACCCGGTGATGGTGGCCACAAGCGGCGCCGCCCTGATGGACGGGGATGCCGCAGAGGCCCTTGAGGAGCTCATGGGTCAGGCATGCGTCATCACCCCTAACATCCCTGAGGCCCAGGTGCTCTGCGGGATGGAGATTCGCACCCCCCAGGAGATGGAGCAGGCAGCGGTGCTCCTAGCGAAGCGTACCAGGAGCGCAGTGCTGCTCAAGGGCGGGCATTTCTGGGGGGATACCTGTAACGATCTGCTGATGGAGCCCGATGGATCCGCCCAATGGTTTGAGGGGCCCCGGGTCAAGACTGAAAACACCCATGGCACGGGGTGCACCCTGTCAAGCGCTTTGGCAAGCGGCCTTGCCCGGGGAATGGATATTCCTCGGGCGGTACGCTTCGCTAAGGACTATGTGGCGGGAGCCCTTGCCTCCGGGTTGGACCTGGGGCGGGGGTCGGGGCCTGTAGACCACATGTGGATGTATCGGAAGACGAATGAAGCCGCCTGTCAATAATCACTGCCAATAAACTGGTGTACCCGTGGGGTACTTTAGTTAACTAAAGTACCCCACCCAAAATGACGCATATATGAGTCAGGCCCCATCCTACGCAGGGTGGGGCCTGCTTGTGGGGCAGCATTTGAGCGGGGGTGTGCAATCCGAGATTCAGGTAATAAAAAAGAGCCCCGAAAGGCTCTGAAGATTCGTGGTAGCCCGGAGGGGATTCGAACCCCCGATCTCCGCCTTGAGAGGGCGGCGTCCTAAACCGCTAGACGACCGGGCCATGTACCTGGTGCTCTTGAGAATTGGCTGGGGTGGAAGGAGTCGAACCCTCACATACGGCACCAGAAACCGCTGTCCTGCCATTAGACGACACCCCAGTGCGCGTCGCGTTCATCTCAAGCGCAAGACAGTATATTATGCATATGCCAGAGATGTGTCAAGCACGAATTTGAAGAAATTAGAAAAATGTTTGGCATGGCCTTCCGACCCGGTTTGTCGGCAGGATCCCACTCTGTTCATCGCCGGCCGTCCCAGAGAGCAAAAATCCTAACGAATACACTGGCCACCATGGTGGCGGCATCCCGAATTCTTCCATCTTTCGGAATCGGGAATCGGCCAAAACCGCGAAGGCTGCCCTAAGCCGAAAAGATGGCTAGAGGTTGCACAGGCTGCCGCAAGCCGCGAAGACGGCCTGGGCTGGTGATGGGAGTGGGGGATGAGGGGCTTTATCGTAGAGACCGCATGCAAGGGGAAACGGCCCGCCGGAGTGTTTCCCGTCGGACATCGGTGCAGGCAGCGGCTGATCAAACGGATGCTGGTGGAAAGGTGCTCCCCCTGCTTTATTGTGGGGCCCGACGGCTTTGGGAAGACCGCCCTGGCGGCAGAGTATGCAGAGACGGTGCGGGGGTTCGTTGAGACCTTTTGGATCCCATGCCAGAGCCCCTGCTTTCTCAGGGATCTGGACTCCGAACAGATAGCCCGCTCCCTCAAGCGCCTGGTGCGCAAGTCCGGCTTGGTGGTCTTTGACGACCTTCCTTTTCTTGACGAGGACCGCGCACCCCGGTTTTCTCATGTCATTGATGAGCTAGTGGCTGCAGGATGGGAGGTAGTGGTCACCCTGCGGCCCCTGCACGACGTGTTCGGGGACCTGCAGCAGGGAAGATCGCGGATAGGACCCTTCGACTTGCTCCTTGACCGCGCGGAGATAGAGGAGTGTCTGGAGCTTCCTGGTCTTGACGGCAGACGGGAAGGGGCCCTGTCCATCACACGGCTGACCCGTCAGTCGGAGGTGTCTATCCAGGTGCCGTCTCTGGCCTGGGGTGGCGAAGGGGGCAGGGCGCAATTCGTCCAGAGCCTGAAAGATGAGCGTCCTCCCCTTGACGTGCGGCTCAACATTTTTGTCATGCTGGTGCTTGGCATCGGGCAGGTCGCGGATCTGAGGAGCGCCTGCGGACAGCCCGCCCGGGATTCCTGGGGATACATTCTGGGTTCGTGCCCGTATGTTCGGGTGGATCAGGTGGAGGATTCCTTTACCGCCTGCGCCCTGTCCATTGAGGATATCGCCCGAGCCTATCGGGAGTCCATCTCCGGCATGGCGGCTGCAAGCCCCTTTGAGACCCAGGAGCGCCTGTGCTCCTATCTTGCGGAGCGCCTATGCTGCGCCGGCAATCTGCAGCGAGCGGCGCGGCTGGTGGGGGCGTTTTGTCCGAAAAAGCCTCGGCTGCGCTGGATACGCAGGATGCGGGCGGGGTATTTCAGCAAGGGCGAGATGCTGGCCATGGAGCGGCTCTACGAGTCGTTGGGGACACGGCCGGTGGGGGTGACCTTTGATGACGAAGCGTCCCAAGTGGAACGGCTTTATCTGCTTGGGGATGCCCAGGCGGCCTGTCAGGTGGCTTTTCGGTGCGTGCTTGGCACCATCACTTCAACGGCGCTTGCAGCCCGGGTGCTGACTGTGGTTCTTATCTGCCGGATCCCGGAGCATCGGGACAAGTCCGTGTCTCTTGCTCGCAGGGCCATGACCATGATCGAACGGGAGCTGTCCACCCCTGCGGCTCAAGAGGCCTTGGCCAAAGGAGAGGCGGCTGCTGTGGGAGAGAGTGCGGGGGATACTCGGATCCAGGCTGGCCTTTTGGCAAAGGAGGATGCTCTTGCGGTGCGCGAGTCGGGAGAGGACCAAGCCCGGGCCGCGCGCAAGACCATCACCGCGTATCAGGGTGTGGTGGCACGTCAGCAGGCCGCCACGTTGCTCTCCTGTGCGTTGGCCCTGAGGGACGGACTGTATGAGCAGTGCCTTGAGCTGCTTTCCTGCATGGGTGACGCCTTGCGCAAGGACTGGCTGGGGGCGGAGATCTTAGCCCAGCTGCTTCAAGCTCCGAGCGCGGATTCCGAGACAGGCGCCACCTCTCAGACGCCCTTTTCGGGGTCCGATTGGCGGGTAGAGGCCCTCATCCTGGCGAAAGGCCTGATGAGTTCAGGCGGGCTTTGGCCGTCTACGGGAGTGGTGGGACAGGCCTTGCTTCTTGACGCCCTTGGGACGGTATCAGGGGCGGATGGGGGATTGCGCCAGACGGAGCAGGCCTATCTCAGGGACATGATTGCCTCTCTATCCTGGCAGAGGACCCAGTGGAGTATGGCCTGTGGAGATACATCCTCCTCTGCCGGCGGGGCATCCCTTGCGGGGCTTTTCTCCTCGGCTCTGCAACCCCAGGAGTCTGATTGGCAGGATGAGGGCATGCCGGGCAGGCAGGATTTTGCCACCCAGTCGGAGGCGGTCTCTTTGCAGGCACCTGCCGAGGGCAGTGCCGGGCCCTCCTTGCAGGTGGGTCTTGAGCATGGGGTGAATCGGGCCTATGGCGGATGGACCTGCAGTCCTGTGCAGCCTACCGCCTTAGGCTGCGGGTTGCAGGCGGCATCGGGGGTTGGGCACGCTTCGGTTTCGGGCGGGATGATCCGGACCTGCGATGGTTCCGCCTTTGCCATCAGGCCTTCCTACGGCACAGAGTCAACCCGGATTCCTTCGGGGCTTGTGGGTGCCCGGCTTGCGGGCTCTCGAGGAATTGACCCCCTGTACGTGAGGATGTTCGGGGGATTTGAGGTCTCGCGGGGGGAGGAGTGCATCGATCCTGCACGCTTCGTCAGGCAAAAAGCCAAGACGCTGCTGGCTATCCTGGCTCTGAACAGGGGAAAAGAGGTGTCCCGGTCCGAGATTCTCAGGGCCATGTGGCCGGATATGCCCAAGGAGCGCTCGGTGCGCAACTTCTATACCGTGTGGTCCCAAATGCGCCACGCCCTGATGCTCGAAACCGGCGAGTGCCCCTATGTGGCCCGGCACCAGAACTGCTGCAAGGTTGAAGCCCGCCTTGTCCACACGGACCTAGAGGAGTTTGACGCCCTGTGCAGGACGTTGCTGTTTGGCTCCATTGACGGCCAGGATTGGCTGGGGATCCTCACAAGGCTCAAGGACCATTTTGCCGCGGGGCTTTTGCCTGCCGAGGAGGACAATGCTTTGATCCTTATGGCTCGGCAGCGTTACGAAACCCAGATGGTTGACGCCTTCGTGGCAGGCTGCGAGCGCCTGTGCGACGTGCTGGACTTTAAAAACGCCCTGTGGTTCGGCCGTGCCGCTGTGGAGTTTGCCCCTGATAGGGAGGACGGATACTGCGCTTTGATGTGGGCTCAGATTGAGGGCGGGCAGCTTTCCGCCGCTATGGCCACCTACGAAACCTGCCGCGGGCGGCTTCGGGATCATCTGGGGATAGACCCCTCCGCTCGGTTGATGGAGCTCCATCAACAGCTGGTCAACGCTCGTGGTTCTTCTCTGGTCAGGGGGTCGAAGCGGACGGGAACGCGTAGGTCTGTGATAAAGTAGCCGTTTATGGAGTGTGCCGAAGCGTCCTTTTGTGCCAGGTGTGGCAGGGACCCTGCGGTGCGCGGAAACATGACACAACGTCCCGAAAGGGTGAACATGGGCTTTTTGAGCAAGATTCTTACCTTTGGCGAAGGCAAGCAGCTAAAGCAGTACCAGAACCTGGTGCAGAAGGTAGGCAGCTTCGAGCCTGCCATGAAGGATCTCTCCGATGAAGAGCTGGCGGCTCTTACCAGCGCCTACCGCACGCGCTACGCCAACGGCGAGAGCCTGGATTCTCTGCTGCCGGAGGCCTTTGCCACGGTGAGGGAGGCTGGCTGGCGGACCTTGGGCATGCGCCATTTTGACGTGCAGCTCATTGGCGGTATGGCCCTGCATGACGGGCAGATTGCAGAGATGAAAACTGGCGAGGGTAAGACCCTTGTCTCCACCTTGGCTGGATACCTGAATGCCATCCCCGGCAAGGGCGTGCATGTGGTCACGGTCAATGACTACCTTGCCAAGCGCGACTCCGAGTGGATGGGCAGGATTTACCGTTTCCTGGGTATGGAAGTGGGTCTGATTCAAAACGGCATGAGCCCGAAGGACCGTATTCCTGCATACCAGGCCGACGTCACGTACGGCACCAACGCGGAGTTTGGCTTTGACTACCTGAGGGATAACATGGTCAAGCGGGCGGGGTCTCGGGTCCAGCGTGGCCATAGCTTCGCCATCGTAGACGAGGTGGACTCCATCCTGATTGACGAGGCCCGTACTCCTTTGATCATCTCAGGTGCTGGCATCAAGGCGGCGGACACCTACAAGAAGTTCGCTCGGGCCATGCTTGCCCTCAGTCCCGAGGATGACTTCATCCTTGATGAGGCCAAGCGCACCATCGTCCCCACCGAGGTGGGACTGGCAAAGATCGAGGCCAGGCTGGGCATTGAGGACATCTACGCGGACACCACCGGGCAACTGGCCAACCATCTGCAGCAGGCCTTGAGGGCCCAGTACCTGTTCAAGCGGGATGTGGACTATGTGGTCGTAGGCGGCGAGGTCAAGATTGTTGACGAGTTCACCGGCCGCATCATGGAGGGCCGCAGGTATTCCGAGGGTCTGCACCAGGCCCTTGAGGCAAAGGAGAACGTGCGCATCCGCGAGGAGAACCAGACCCTTGCCACCATCACCCTGCAAAACTACTTCCGCCTCTATGACAAGCTCTCGGGCATGACTGGCACCGCCATGACTGAGGACGCAGAGTTTCGTCAGATTTACAACCTGCCGGTGGTTGCCATTCCGCCCAATAAGCCGGTGGCTCGTGTGGATAACAATGACCTGGTGTATCGTACCATCGATGCCAAGTTCAAGGCCGTGGCCGACGATGTGGCCCGCCGTCATCAGGCGCAGCAGCCCGTGCTGGTGGGCACCGTCTCCATTGAGACCTCCGAGCGGCTCTCTCGGGCCCTTGATAAGCGGGGTATTCCCCATGAGACCCTCAACGCCAAGAACCATGAGCGGGAGGCTCATATCGTGGCCCAGGCGGGCCGTCTTGGGGCGGTAACCATCGCCACCAACATGGCTGGTCGTGGTACGGACATCCTTCTTGGCGGCAACGCGGAGGTGCTTGCCGACGATTTGCTGCTTGAGCGTGGCATTGCTCTTGAGGAGGCCACAGATGAGCAGCGCCAGTGGGCGGCGGATCAGGCCAAGGCCATCACCAAATCCGAGCACGACCAGGTGGTCAAGGCTGGAGGCCTTGCGGTTATCGGCACGGAGCGCCATGAGTCCCGCCGTATCGACAACCAGCTGCGTGGCCGCTCCGGACGTCAGGGAGACCCTGGCGAGACCCAGTTTTACCTGTCTTTGGAGGACGACCTGATGCGTCTGTTCGGTGGGGACCGGATGGATTCC
>JAQXQN010000020.1 GCA_029101185.1 Eggerthellales bacterium
GGTGCAGGCCTTCCAGAAACGTGCGGTGATCGTGGCCAACAACCTGGCAGGATTCTTTGGGGGCAACCCTATCAATCTGGTGTAGCCCTCGGTTATATGGGTGCGGCTTAGGGGACTTGAGAATCCATGACGCTCCTGGGCCGGCCTTATTTCCTGCTGCGATCAAGCCTCTGAGCAAGAAGGGCAACAACTATGCCAGCAAGGGCGCCTGCGCCTGCAATCACATAGGCCAGGGTGTAGCTGCTGGTGGCTTCAACCGTAAGAGAGGCGGCCATGGGCCCGATAAAGGATGCCGCGGTGATAGCGGTAAAGAGTAGGGCATAGTTGGATCCAAAATTCAGGTTCCCAAAGGCATCCCCGCACAGGGAGGGAAACACCGCCATGAATCCGCCGTAGAAAAAGCCCAGCACGAAGGCGGCCATGGTGAAGAGAATCGCCCCCTTGGCCAGAGGGAAGAGGACCAGCATCGCCACGGCGGTGCAGATCAGGGAGATGATGATGGTGGGATACCTGCCAATCCTGTCTGAGATTGCCCCCACCCCAAAGCGACCTGCGGTGCTGGCCAGGGGAATCAGTCCCACGATGGCCGCTGCCTGGGCGGCGTCGAGCCCTGCCATCTTCTGTCCCACATCGGAGGAGACGCTGATGATCATGGCGCCGGCGCACACGCAGAGCATGAACAGCAGCCAGATAACGTAGAACAGAGGGGATTTGACCACTTCGCCCGTGGTCATCTCGAAGCGTCCTGCCAGAGGTTGGCTAGGGGCCTTAGGCCGACCGCCGGTCGCGGACTGGCCGCAGGTATCAGGTTTGCCTTCGGATTCGGACTGTCCGCTGGCTTCGGCTCGGCCGCTGGCTTCGGACTGTCCGACGGTTGTGGGGCGATTCTGGGCGGGGTCGTCAACCAGGAAGAGCACCGCCACAAACACTGAGGCAAAGATCAGGCCGCAGACCTGCAGGCTTGCAGAGATGGACAGGCTTGAGATCAGGAAGTTGGACAGGGGTGCGAAGATGAAGGGGGTCACGCCCACCAGTGCCACGCAGATGCCGTTGGCCGTGCCCCGCTTGTCCGGGAACCACTTGGCCACCAGGGAGATGGCCACGTTATATACCGCGCCGGACCCCAGGCCGCCAATAAGACCAAAGGCAAGGTAGAGCTGCCAGATCTCCTGAGCAAATGAGGTCAGGAACCATCCGGCGGAAAGCAGCATGCCGCCGCAGAAGAGAAGTCCCCGGGAGCTGAACCTGCGCTGCAGGAAGCCACTGGCAATGGAGGAGAAGCCTTCCACGCCTAGCATCAGGGAATACGCCAGGGTTACGCTGCTAAGGGTCCAGCCCTGCTCCTGGGACAGGGCGGTGCTGAAGACGCTCCACATATATATGGCGCCGGTGATGCTTGCGGCAAGGGCCGCCCCAATCAGGACCACCCTGCGGTTGCGGGCCTTGTGGCGGGCAGGGCGCTTTGACATGCTGGTGCTGCTGGCGTTAGGAGTCTGTATATCAACGGCCGTGCTCGTGGCGGTGTCCGATTGTATGCGTGGTGAGTCCATGGCGAAGCGCCCTCTCCAGAAACAAAAAGATGGGATGCATGGTTTGTACCATACATCCCATCTGAGAGGTTGGGCATCCCACAGTCTTGAGTAACGGGCGGATACCTGGCGGATTGCTGGGCCGATAGGGGCCAGGACCTGTGGGCTACCGTCTCATGGAGGCAGCCTGGGCCTAAAAGCTGCTAGTCAATGGCGGCCAGGGCCTGCTCCAGATCGGCAATCAGGTCCGCCTTGTCTTCAAGGCCGCAGGAGATGCGGATCAGCCCGGCGGGCACGCCAGCCTGGGCGAGCTGCTCATCGGTCATCTGCCGGTGGGTGGAGGTGGCGGGGTTGAGGCAGCAGGTGCGGGCGTCGGCCACGTGGGTCTCGATGGCGGCCAGCCTCAGCTCCTTCATGAAGGCCTCTGCCGCCGGGCGCCCTCCCTCAAGTTCGAAGGAAACCACGCCGCAACCGCCGTTGGGCAGATACTTCTGGGCCACCTGATAGTAGGCGTCCGTGGGCAGGCCGGAGTAGCAGACCCGGGCCACCTTGGGGTGAGCCAGCAGGAACTCGGCCACCGCCTGGCCGTTTTCCACATGACGGGCCATGCGCACGTGGAGGCTTTCCAGGCCCAGGTTCAGGTAGAAGGCGTTCTGGGGGCTTTGGATGGAGCCGAAGTC
>JAQXQN010000021.1 GCA_029101185.1 Eggerthellales bacterium
GGTGAGATTCAGGTGATCGATGATCACCTTACGCTGGGAGGAGTCCTCCTCGGGCGCAACCTCAAACACAAGGTCTTTCAGTTCTAGCATTCGTATACCCCCTTGGGCGAAACGTCCCCAGTCAAAATGCCTCGTGCGCAATGCCTCTGGCAAATGACCTATGATGAAGCGTGCCGCCCTGTTCCCTTGGTGTGTACATTCCAACCACTAATTATCCCAAAAAACCCGGAGGAAATACGGACTATCTTTCCTGAGACGCAAGGTTCGGGAAAAAAGTAGGGGGACCCGAAGATCCCCCTACATACAACATGTCAAGCAGGCGGGTGCACCCACGCTGCACTGCGGGCGCGGCGGCTTCCGCAAGCGCCGGCAGCCATCGGCGACCAGCGATCCCATGACACACCCGCCGCCAAAGCACTACTGCTCGCGGTGCTCCATGGCCACTGGCGCGGAAATGCCCAAAATGCCCAGGGCAACCGCAATCAGGATGCGGGTGGCGTCGCACAGCGCCAGACGAGCGTCCCGTAGGCCCTCGTCCTCGGCCTTAAGCACGGAGCAATCCGCGTAGAAGTGATGGAAGGCTGAAGCCACCTCCTGTACGTAATGGGTCAGACGGAAGGGAGCACGATCCCGAGCCGCCTTCTCAACCAGGTCCCCGAACTCGCCCATCTTACGAATCAGGGCCAACTCAGCGGGGTGCACCAAGCGGCCAAGGTCCACTTCGGCAGGAATTGCCCGGGCGGCCACCTGCTCCATATCCTGACCGGGCTCATAGTCCACCCCCGCAGCGTTGCGCAGGATGGAGCAGATGCGAGCATGGGCGTACTGCACGTAGTACACAGGGTTGGAACTGTCCTGCTTCTTGGCAACGGAAATGTCAAAGTCAATGGGCTGCTCGGTGGAGCGGCTCAGCATGTAGAAGCGGGTGGCGTCCACGCCCACTTCGTCCACCAGCTCTTGGAAGGTGACCATCTCGCCGGTACGCTTGGACATGCGTACGGCCTCCCCGTCCCTAAACAGGTTGACCAGCTGCCCGAGCATGATCTCCAGCGCTCCGGGATATCCCATAGCGGCAAGCACGGCCTTGACCCGAGCCACGTACCCATGGTGGTCCGCGCCCCAGATATCGATCAGGCAATCAAAGCCCCGCTTTTTCTTGAGGAAGTGATACGCCACGTCGGAGGCGAAGTACGTATACGCGCCGTCCTGCTTCTTCAGGACGCGGTCCTTGTCGTCACCGTAGTTGGAGGAACGGAACCACATGGCGCCATCCGCGTCGTACACCAGATCCTTCTGACGAAGCTGTTCAAGGCACCAGTCCACCGCGCACATGCCGTCGTACGCTTCGTCAGACTGATACAAGCCGCGTTCGGAGGTCCACACCTCAAAATTGGTGCCAAAACTACCGCACAGGTCCTTAAACAGCTTCAGAACCCAGGCGTAGCCATACTCCCGAAACTCCACCCGACGCTCCTCGGGGTCCGCATCCAGCCATTTGTCCCCATCTCGGGCGATTATTTCCGCGGCAATGTCGTTCACGTAAGCCCCGCCGTAGCCGCCCTCGGGAATCTGGGCGTCCCGACCGAGCTGCTGCTGATAGCGCACGGCAATGGACTCGCCGAACTTGTTCATCTGGGAGCCCTGGTCATTGATGTAGAACTCCTCCGTCACCTCATGGCCGGCATGACGCAGCAGATTAGCGGTGGCAGAGCCCAGCGCCGCCCAACGGCCGTGACCCACGTGCATAGGACCGGTAGGGTTGGCAGACACATACTCGATCAGCACCTTCTCCTGGCCTTCGGGGGCCTGGCAGGAACCGTAGGACGCACCCTCCTGCCTGATCTTGGCCACCAAGCTCTGGGTGGCAGAGGCATTCAGATAGAAGTTGATAAAACCAGGGCCGGCAACCTCCACCTTGTTGACGACGTGCTGGTCGCAGGCGGCGTCAAGAGCCGTGATGTGAGCCACCATGATGTCGGCGATAGCCCGGGGCGCCATATGGGCCTGCTTGGCAAGGCGCAAGGCAAGGGTGCACGCCCAGTCTCCGTGGCCTTCGTCTCGGGGGCGCTCAAGGGTGACTTCAGGAACCTCCGTCAGGACCAGCTCGCCGGATTCAACGGCAGCGGTAAGGGCCTGGGTAACCAGCTGAATGATCTGCTCGCGTGGCTGCATAAGATCCTACCTTTTTCTATCCATATAACGTTTCATCTGGCCGCATGCCAGGTGCTTTATCTGACTGCCCGCCAGGTGCTTTATCTGACTGCCCGCCAGGTGCTTTATCTGACTGCCCGCCAGGTGCCCTACCTGACCGTGCATCAGGCGGCCCATCTGGCCGTATGCCACAAAACATGGCGAAGCGCCCTGGCCAGCATGTTTGGCACGGGTAACCGTGGGATTCTAGCACCCAGCGGGCCTTCTTGCAGCCCTCATCCCAGGTAATCGGCTGAAACCCACATTCCCTCACGGCCGGCGGGTTGTGGACTGCGGCCGGCGGGTTGTTGACTGCAGCCGGCGGGGGTTGCACCCACGCTCGACGGAGCGCGAGCCCGCGGCAGGGGCCCTTCGCCACCTTCATTTGTGCCCACCCTACCCCGCTCCTGGGATACAATGCCCCTGAAAGATTTGCCTTGTTCAAGAACAATAGGAGGGGACCCGTGGACTTTGACGCCGAATGGAAACGCCTGCAGCTGCAGCGCAAACGCCCCGACGACAGCACCAAATGGGACGCCAAGTCGGCACGCTTCGACAGCAAGGACTCCAAAAACATCTACGCCCAGGAGTTCGTGTCCCGCATGGAACTGCGGCCCGCGGACACCGTCTTTGACATGGGCTGCGGCACAGGACCTCTGTCCATGATTCTGGCCAACCAGGGCCATGACGTGCTGGCGGCGGACTTCAGCGCTGGCATGCTGGAGAAGTTCCACCAGAACCTGGCTCAGCACAACCCTCCGGCCACGGTCAAGACCCTGCTCATGAGTTGGGAGGACGATTGGACCCAGTTTGGCATCTCAGACCAGATGGTGGACGTAGCCCTGGCGTCTCGGTCCATTTCCGCCTTTGACCTGCGGATGTGCCTGGAGAAACTCACCAGAATCGCCCGGCGTCGCGTGTTCATCACCCTGAGCACCGGCGCCTCGCCCCGCATTGACCCAGTGCTGTTGCGCGAGATCGACGTGACCCCCGACGTGGACGCCAACGATTATCTCTACGCCTTTGGCATGCTGGCCCAGGCGGGACTCGAGCCCACCGTGGACTACATCCGTTCCCCCCGTAAGGACACCTGGGCCACCCCCCAGGAGGCGTTCGAGGACCTCTCCACCATGATTGACCTGGCCGCGCCCAGCTATGACGAAGCGTCCCGAAACGCCGCCCGCAACAGGCTCCAGGCCTGGATTGACCAGCACCTGGTGCCCAACCCCGACGCTGGCGCCCGAGATCGCAAAGGTTTCGTCCAACAGGCCCTGACTTTGGATAGAATACGCATCGTACCCTGGGCGTTCATCAGCTGGGAGGCCTCGCCTCAAGCCGCCGATGCCCTTGCCGCCCTCAGGTCTTCTCAAGACATTCCCGCACCGCAGGCTGTAACTGCCGCCGGCTACTAGGCGTGCCGGCAGCTGGCGGCTGCAACTGTCACCGATACCATCTCTGGCTGCGAAAGGACCAGATTATGCCAGCAATCTCAGTAGAGGACGCCCGAAGCATCGTCCTTAATAACGTGGCCCTCCTCGAGGCCGAAACCGTGCCACTGCTTGAGGCAACAGGCCGCGCTGCCGCCGAGGATCTGCGCAGCGACATTGACGTAAGTCCCTTTGCCCACTCCGCCATGGACGGATACGCCCTGTTCAGCGCTGACCTTGCCAATGCATCTCCCGAGGATCCGGTTATCCTTGACGTGGTTGCCGAAGTGCCCGCGGGCAGCGTCTTTGAGGGCGTGCTTCGCCACGGCCAATGCGTTCGTATCATGACCGGCGCGCCTATGCCCCTGGCCCCGGCGCCGGCTGATGGCACTCCCGAAGCCGCTTGCGCCAATGACGCTCCTGACGCCGTAGTAAAGTACGAAGCAGTGGAGGCCGTTTCCGGCCAAGGCATGGCTGGCGGCAAAGTACGCTTCGACAAACCAGTTAAACCCGGAGACAACGTGCGCAAACCAGGCGAGGACGCCAAGGCGGGCCAAGTCGTGGTGGCTGCGGGCGAAGTCATCTCCCCTGCAGGATGCGGATTTCTTGCCGGTTGCGGACTGGTTCAGGTGCCGGTGCGACGCAGGCCTCGGGTTGCGGTGATTGCCATCGGCTCCGAGCTTGTGGAGCCCCCTGCCCTTCCCGGACCAGGACAGATTCGCAACTCCAATAGCTATGCCATTGCCGCAAGCGTGCAAGATGCCGGAGGGGTGCCCAACGTGCTGCCCATCGTCTCCGACAGCCTTGAGGACCTGGAGGCCGTCATCAAAAACGCGGTGGACAACCACGATTTCATCGTCACCACTGGCGGCGCCTCAAACGGAGACTACGATTTCATTAAACCCGTGGTGGAACGGCTAGGCACGCTGCTCATCACCAATGTGAACGTGCGCCCCGGCAAGGCCCAGACCTTCGGACTCATTGAGGGCGTGCCCGTCTTCGGGCTACCCGGCAACCCCGGAGCGGCGTATCTAGGATTCGAGCTGTTCATTCGACCTGCGCTGCTGAAGATGCAAGGTATGCCGCACCTTGAGCGTCCCAGCGTCTTTGCGAGGCTGACCTGCGACAAGAAAAAGAAGGATCCCCGAAGGCTGTACATGCGGGCCACCCTGTCCAAAGCGGCGGACGGTTCTCTTGACGTCACCCCCGCAAAAAGCCAGGGGTCCGGCCTGTTTGGCATCATTCAGAAGTCCAACTGCATGGCTGTGATTCCGGAGGATTGCACCTTCGCCCCTGCGGGAACCCCCATTCGATGCTTCATCCTTGACGTTCCCGAGGGCGTAGTCCTCCCTGACTAGCAATTACTCCACCACGCATCCATCCACTCCAGAAAGGACCATCATGAGCGACCACCATCATCCCGAACCCCCTGTCAATTTTGCCATCATCACCTGCTCAGACACCCGCGACATTGCCCAAGACACCGCCGGTGCCGCTCTTGAGGAGCTCATCGCCAATCGGGGCTGGAATTGCCTGAGTCACGTGGTAGTGAAGGACGAACGTGATCAGAT
>JAQXQN010000022.1 GCA_029101185.1 Eggerthellales bacterium
CATGCGGGGCGTCACCCGCGCATGCGCCAAGCGCCCGACCGGCGAGAAGCGCGCCTCCAAGCGGGACTCCCACGAGGACCTGGTGGGGCGCGACTTCACCGCGGGCGGCCCCAACGAGGCCCGGTTCGCCGACATCACCTACGTGCGCACCCGCCAGGGATGGCTGTACCTGGCCATCGTCATGGACGTGTGGTCCAGGATGATCGTCGGGTGGTCCATGGGGCCCCGCATCACGGCGGAGCCGGCCGACGACGCCCTGAGGATGGCCATCGCCAGGAGGAGGCCCGCCGAGGGCCGCATACACCACTCGGATCACGGCGCGCAGCGCGTGAGCCTGCTGCTGGGCAAGACCATGAGGGAGAACGGCATCAGGCCCTCCATGGGCGCCATATCGTCGCCCTGGGACAACGCCGTCACCGAATCGCTCATGGGCGTCATCAAGTCCGAGTGCGTCCACGCCAGGACCTTCGAGGGCCGCGAGCAGGCGGCCCTGGAGATATTCGAGTACACCGAGTGCTTCTACAACAGGGTCGGGATCCACTCGGCCATCGGCTGGATGAGCCCTGCGGACCACGGGGCGAGGATGTCTGAGAAGGCCGCAGAAGCGGCATAGCAACCTGTCAACAAAAACGGGGCAGATTCAGCCCCGGGCCGACCTTTATCTTGCGGGTGTCGCAAGCGCAGATTGCTCACATGTGGCATTCGCTTGCAGCCGCTTCGCTAGACGATGTAGCGTTCCAGCTTCTCGCGATGGGGCTTCTCGTATTCGACGGCTTCCATAAGCTCGGTGGCTTTCACGTACTCGATCGAGAGCGTCACGCCTTTCGCTTCGAACAGGGGCGCGACGTGCTCTTCCGCGAGCTCCGCGAACCTTTCGAAGCCTTCGTGCTCTTCGGCTTCCATCTGCAGGTACCTCGCCTCGTAGCGCCCGAGGACATCGGGATTGGTGAATTCCCAAACGCAGTTCAGCAGGGTCAACCTCCTCGGCCTGTAGGTTGGGTCGTTCGCCACCTTCCCGTAGATTGCGAGCAGATGCTTCGCCATCTGGAGGCCGTCGTACCTTCCGTCGGAAAGACGTTCTGGCTTTCGGCCTTTCCCCACGACGCCGACGCTAGCGAGCCTTCTGAACAGGGCGACGAAGCATTCGGCTTCTTCGCGAGGGACGAGGTAGTGCGTCGTTTCGAGGTAGTCGGGACGCAGGACGTGATGGGGCGTTCCGAGCCATTCGAACATCTTCATTTCGCAGTAGATGTCTTCGCTTTCACCTTGCAGATATGCGTCGAGGTTCGCTGGATGCGCGTTGTTTCTGAGCGTAGGCAGCTGGTATTCGTAAGCGAGCTCGTAGGTACCCGCATGCTTCCCCGAGGCGACTTTCACCGGGCCGTTGCCGAGCAGGTTAAACGTCATGGCGGAGCTTGAGCGGATGGAGCACATCTTCCAGCCGAGTTCGCTTCCGCTTCCGACCTCGTACATGGCGCGGACTTTTCCCGACATAGGCACGGCGAGGTTGTCTTCCAGACGCTTCAGGTAATAGAGCTCCCGTGTACGGCTTTCTCCGTTCCCGAATTCGAGCGGGCCTTCTACTTCCAGCAACTTCCGCTTCAGGGCTTCGTGCAACGTTGACTGATAGTCCATTCTGACTTCTTCCAGTTGGCTGTACTGCTCGGCAAAAGTCTAGCAAAGAGCGCTGGGCGGCGCCGCGGGGCTAGTCGCAGAACGCGGGAGTAAGAGGCCTGCTCGCTTCGCCAAAACAATCAGGAACAGACTATAGCCCCTACTCCACCCGCATGGCGTCATGCAGCCGCGGTGGGATAAGCTCCACCAGCAATCGGGCTGCCTCAGCGGGGGCGGGCGTGGAACCGTTGCGGTACCAGTCGGTCAGGACTTCTGTCTCAGTCTTGACCCAGTTGTCAATGATGAACCGCATCTCCTGGTCGATCTCCATCCCGCGATAATCCCGCAGCGTCTCCATGAGCACCAGCCTGCGGAAACCAGGCATAACCGAGTTCACGCAAGGCATGGTGGCCGTATAGCCGGTGGCGATACGGAAGAAATCCTTCTCCATGGACAGCAGCTCGATGTGGCGCTCGTAGCCGGTCAGCCAATCCAGGCTTCTTCCCACTTCGGCAAGGTAAAACCGATGCACATGCATAGGCCACCACCAATGCAGCGAATACTTGCTATCGAAATTGCGATAGAAGACCTGCCTCGACACGCCGGCCCCCTATTCCCTCCAGACCGTAAAGGGACGCTTCGCCCCGTTCACAAGGCGAAACGTCCCGACCCGCCGGGAACGCAAGACGGAAGCCCAGACAACCACAAGGTTTCAAGTCCGCCCGTTTTCCCGGCAACGCGCGATTGCTTCTATTTTAACGTTCCAGACCCCGTGCTGCTGCCTCGGCGCGCAGGTCATTCCAGACGGAAAGATGGTCAATCTCCAGCGCCTTGCACACGGTGTCGCAGGTGCCGCACTGGATGCACATGTACAGACCGTTCTGAACTGCTTCGATAATGCGATCTCCCTGGTCATAGGGATCGTAGAAGCGCAGGCCGATGGCCAGCATGCCAGCGGGGCCGATATACTGGTTGGGGCCTACGGCTTGAACCACCGGGCAGGATGCCACGCACACGCCGCAGCGGGCGCAGTGCTCCAGCGGGTCAATCTTGGCGTAGATCTCAGGATCCACGGGAGCCTGGACCTCTTCCAGCTCCAGGGGCCATGCGCGCTTGCGGACGCTCAGGTCGGCGATGCGCTTGGTCATCTTGGACTTGTCCACGATCAAGTCCTTGACCACCGGGAATCCGGGCAGGGGCGTGATTTCGTTCTTGCCGTCCTTGTCCACCAGGGTCACGCAGGCCAGGCAGGCCGTGCCATTGTGGGCCATGGCGCAGCGGCCGCAGGTGCGTCCGCGGCAACTGTAGTCAAACGCCACCGGCTCTTGATAGTTGTTCACAGCGTGCAGGGTCTCAAGCACGGTCATGTTCTCGTGCCACTCGACCTCAAAGTCCTTCCAATAAGGGGCGGCGTCCACGCTGGGGTCGTATTTCTGAATGGTAACCTTCATGGTCTTCTCCTTAGTTCATCCCGTCGTTGCACCGCGCCGCTAGGCGATCTCCACCACGGCAGACTTCTCGCACTGGATGTCGCCGCCGTTGTAGGTCTCTCGGACGTTGCACAGCCAGTTGACGTCGTCCTGCTCCGGGAAGTCGGAGCGATACATATGACCACGGGTTTCTTCCCTGAACAGGGCCGCCTTGGCTGCCGCCTCGGAGAGGTCCAGCAGGTTGTAGTTCTCGATGGCGCACTTCCAGTCGGTGTTGTACACCTTGGAGGTATCGGCCAGGGTCATGGCGGGCATGTCCTCGGTACGGATGCGGATCAACTCGTCGATGGCCTCTTGCATGGCGGCAACGGATCGAGCGGGCTGCAGGGCCTTATAGGCGGCCTTCTGGATGGCCAGGCGGATCTCCTGGGGGCGCTTGCCTCCGCTGTTTGCGAACAAGCCATGCAGGCGGTTGTACTCTTCAGCCACCACAGACTCATCCAGTGCGGGCAGTTCGACATCCTCGATGTATTCAACGGCCATGCGAGTGGCGTAGATGCCGTTTCGGGGGGCAATGTTGACGGAGCTGCCGCCCTGGGAGCCGCAGTAGCCGCCGCCGCGGGCGTGGAACAGGCCGGGAATCTCGGTGGACATGAGATGGTCGTCGGTGACGGGGTTGCCGCCGTGCTCGTAGGCCTCAAGGCCGCATTCCAGCTTCATGCCCTCCACATCGATGCCGAAGACCTGGCGCCACAGCTCGATGTTGCGGATGTAAGTTTCGCCGATGCGGGAGAAGGCCTCGGGGGTGGAGAAGTCGACGTACACGCCGCCGTTTTCGGTGCCGCCGCCCTCGGCGATGGCCTTAGCAATGGTCTGCGTGAAGGTGATTTTGTTCAGGGTGGTGTAGTCCATGCCCTTGAAGAAGTAATTGCCGTCCTTGTCGCAGATGAACTCGCAGCAGCCGGAGTCGGCGCCGATGCCGGAGACGAAGCTTGCGGCGATACCCTTGGGCTCGATGTTGATCAGGTCGCACTGGAAGAACTCGGAGGCCTCCAGCTTGCAGCCGTGACGGAAGGCGGCGGCGTCGATGTCGCCGGTGTTGTCCGGGGAGTTGATAGACATGGGAGCGGCAGTATTCCAGCCATACATCCAGCAGCTGGCGCCGGTGCAGCACACCACGGCCTTGCCGCGGATGACCCGGAAGGTGCCGGTGGGGACGTGCAGGCCCATGACGCCGGTGCAGACGCCGTCTTGCACCATGATGTCGGTGGCCATGGTGTTGTCCAGGATGCTCAGGCCGGTGGCCTCAACGAAGTCGAACAAGCAATTGGGGAAGCCACGATAGATGCCGTAGAGCACGGGGATGTCAAACAGCGGCTGGATGTCGCCGGTGCCGGGGTCTCGCTGGAACAGGTTGCCGCCCATGCGCGCGTAACGAAGCAGCAGGTTGCGCTCTTCGTGATTGAGGCCCTCGTAGGTGGCCTTGGCGATGGTCTTGTCGGTCAACTCGTTCAGGACGAAGTCTCCAGACTCGTCCCAAGGCAGGTCGTCGCGGGTGAAGTTGATGAACTGGTCCCAATTGTAGCCGGCGGCGCCGCCGAAGCTCCAGGGGGCCTTTTCCACCACGATGACCTCTTTGCCCTGGCCAAAAGCCTCATAAGCGGCCTGCAGGCCAGCCAGGCCTCCGCCGATGATCACCAGGTCGGTATCGTAGACCTCATAGTTGATGGCCTGAGCCGGAGCGCCTTCAGGGGCGTTGGCGGGAGGCGCTACCTGGGTGGTCTTGCTGCAGCCGGCCAGGCCAACGCTGGCAAGAGCAGCCATACCGGCAGCAACGGCGCTCCCCTCCAGGAACGCTCGACGAGAAACGCCGGGCCTTTGCGAGGTCTTGTCGAAATCGTTGTTCTTCACAACATGCTCCTTCCACGCAGTAAGTCCTGCGGCGGCGCGCTCGACCGGCGATTGCGCAGTTCGTGCGCGTCATCCCTTAGGTCGAATATATGAGGGGCGAAGCGTGCCGACAAGGAACAAAAGGGGCGGTCTGTCCGCGCCGCGAACAAAACGCAGTTTTGTCCCCTTCGCTGGTTTGCGCAGGTCCTACACGGCATGAGGATCGGGGAAATCGTAGACCTCAGACCCATCGGGGCTTAGCCAGCCGAGCGCCGGGTGGATCCTGACCCTGCTTCAGAAGCACGCGATGTACTCGAAGATCTCCAAGGCCGCCTTCTCGCGGCCCTCGTCGCGGCGACCGGGTCCTCGGCCATGCCTGCCTCCTCAGGGTTGACTGGTGTTCCAGGGGGTTTATGGGCCGGGGCGGCCGTCTCCAACGCCCGCGACAAAAATGAGCGTGTAGGGAGGCGGGGCGCTATCGGAAATGGATGTCAATAAAGCAGGGGTGCTGCGTTCCAACAAATGACTATTTCCACTGAACCAGCATTCCCTGTTGTGGGGGTTACTAGAATAGAAGATATCGGTCCTTCAGGTTGCAATCTGCTAAGAGGCGTTAATCCCGGTTTGTCGAGATGTTCGGGGATCCAGATA
>JAQXQN010000023.1 GCA_029101185.1 Eggerthellales bacterium
TTGGCGCGAAGCGGTATACTACGCCCCTTCGGCCCCCGGGTCAAGGGGGAATCGGGGATTTCCCCCGGAATCGGCCCGAAAAGGGCCCCCTTCCGCCCAATCCGACCCCCCCCGTCTCCATAACCCCAGGCCATTTGTGGAGACGCACGGCGCGCGCGGGGCCGCGGCGGGGACACGGCGGGACGCGGGGCCGCAGGACACGACGCGCCGCGGCGGAGGCGGACGCGCCGCACGGCGGGTGGCGGGAAAGGACGCTTCGACAAACAAGCGTGCCGCCCGAAGGCGGCACGCAGGGGATGAGTTGGTTTCTCGGACTTGGATTCCTTCTGCAGAAACCCTTCCGCGGTGTCCCTACTAATTACTAGCAGTAGAACAGCAAATCGTTGTAGGTGGGCACAGGCCAGTAATCCCGGGCAACAATTCCCTCAAGGGCGTCAACCGCCTCCCTCAGGGTGTTCATGGCAGGCAGCACCTCCTTGGCGTAGCAGTCCGCCTGGGCCTGGGATTCAAGGGCCGCCGCTTTCTCATGCACCTCATGCAGAGCATCAGTGGCTGCGTAAATACCTTCAAGGCCCTCGGTGAGCAGCTTGAGTTCGGCCCGCTCGTTGACCAGCTTGGCTTCGGGCATGGCGCCTACGATGGTGGTGATACCCTTGGCAACCTTGGTGGCATAGGCGCTGATCGCAGGGATGTAGTTGCGGCGGGCCATACGCTCCATAGTGGAGGCCTCGATGTTCATCAGCTTGGAGTACTTCTCCAGCTTGAACTCGTAGCGGCTGTGAGCTTCCACCTCGGACAGAACGTCCATCTCCTCGAAAAGTTGGATGTTCTTGGGTGAAACGAAACAAGGCAAGGCGTCAGCGGTGGTCTTGTGGTTACACAAGCCCCGCTTTTCGGCCTCGATCTCCCAGGAGGAGTCATAGCCATTGCCGGAAAACAGGATGCGCTCGTGCTCGGTGAGGGACTGCTTGATGTACGCGAGGGCGGCCTCTTCAAAGGGCGCATCGGAGGCGTCCACGTAATCCGCGAAAGACTTCAGGGCCTTTGCCACAGCGGTGTTGAGCACCATGTTGGCGTCTGACACGTTGACCGCAGAGCCGGGCATGCGGAACTCGAACTTGTTGCCGGTAAACGCAAAGGGGCTGGTGCGGTTGCGGTCGGTGGCGTCGCGCTCGAAGGAAGGCAGCACGTCAACACCGAAGGTGATCTGCTTGCCGTTTGCATGAGTGGTCGCTTCGCCATGGATAAGGGTCTCCACGATTTCCTGGAGCTGGTCGCCCAGGAAGATGGAGATGATGGCAGGCGGAGCCTCGTTGGCACCCAGGCGATGATCGTTGCCGCATGAGGCCACGGACATGCGCAGAAGATCCTGATAGTTGTCAACGGCCTCGATGATGGCGGTTAGGAAGACCAGGAACTGCAGAGAATCCTGGGGGGTCTTGCCAGGATCAAGGAGGTTCTCGGACTCGGTGGCAATAGACCAGTTGTTGTGCTTTCCAGAGCCGTTAATGCCCTCAAAGGGTTTCTCATGGGTGAGGCACACCAGGCCATGGCGGGAGGCCAACAGCTTCATGTGCTCCATCATCAGCAGGTTTTCGTCCACGGCGCGGTTGCAGTTGGTGTAGACGGGGGCCAGCTCATGCTGAGCAGGGGCAACCTCGTTGTGCTTGGTCTTTGCGGAGATGCCCAGGGCCCACATGGCGTCGTCCAGCTCCTTCATGAAGGCGGACACGGTAGGACGAATGGCGCCGAAGTAGTGCTCCTCAAGTTCCTGACCCTTGCAGGGGGGCGCGCCAAAGAGGGTGCGACCCGTAAGGATCAGGTCCATGCGCTTCTCGTAATCCTTCTCGGAAATGAGGAAGTACTCCTGCTCGGTGCCCACCGAGGGGATGACCTGTCGGGGGCTCTTGCCGAAGAATGCCAGCACGCGCTTTGCCTGCTCGTTAATGGCAGCCATAGAGCGCAGCAGCGGAGTCTTCTTGTCAAGAGCCTCACCGGTGTAGGAGCAGAACGCGGTGGGGATGCACAGCACGTCATCCTTGATGAAGGCGGAGGAGGTGGGGTCCCAGGCGGAATAGCCACGGGCCTCAAAGGTGGCGCGAAGGCCGCCGGAGGCGAAACTGGAAGCGTCAGGCTCACCCTGGATGAGCTCCTTGCCAGAGAACTTGGTGATGGCGGTGCCGTCACCTGCAGGATCCAGGAAGGCATCGTGCTTCTCGGAGGTGATGCCGGTCAAGGGCTGGAACCAGTGGGCATAGTGGGTGGCGCCGTGCTCTATCGCCCACTCCTTCATCCCGTGGGCAACGGCGTTGGCCACCTCAAGATCCAGCGGCTTGCCCTCCTGGATGGTCTTGGCCAGCTTCTTATAAATATCTGAGGGCAGATACTGCTTGCGCACGGCATCCGAGAACACCAGGGTGCCGTATCTGTCGGTCAGCTGGGTCATAACAACCTCCTCATATCTCGGCCGGCGTGGCACCGACCCCATGGCTACGTGTACCGTGATAACACTAATGGCGCATTGTTTCGCTTGAGTTTCTTGGTGGTTACGCCTCTCGAACATGACCGTCCGAAAAGAGTCCTCCCGCTTCAAGCCTCTGTCAAAAACCAGCAACAGGCAGGCTAATCAATGGAAAATCCCAGGTCAAAAATGACTTCTCGCAATGCATACCCCGCACCTGCAGGGTCAGTGTTTCCGACATTCTGTCTCCTTATGCACGCTTGGGCATTGGACATATAACGAAACGTACAGGGCCGAAGCCCTGCACGTTTCGACAGACAATCTTACATGCCGCCCATGGCCATGATTGCCACCGTGGGGATGCCAAGAGCAAGCACCAGAATCACGCATACCACGATGGTGAAGATGCGCTTGCGGGTTTCCCGGGCCTTGCGGCGGTTTTCTTCGGCCTCTTGACGGCGCTGCTCCTTTTCCAGACGCTCGGCGCGTTGCTTTGCTGACAGTTTCTGGCTCATTTAGTCCCTCAGCTTTCCTCTGATGGTAGCGCCGCGGCGCATGGCCTCCTGAGGATTTGCCCCCACGTTCCAGCCTTCTTCCTGGGTGAAGCGGACCACGCCGTTGATCATGGTGAAAATCACGTCCGAGGTGGACGATCCGGTGACCACCGCGGAAACCGGGTCCACCAGCGGGCTTTGGTGAGACGAGGACAGGTCCACAGCAATGATATCCGCCCGCTTTCCGGGCTCCAGGCTGCCAATCTGGTCCTCCATCCGCAGGGCGCGGGCGCCCCCAATGGTGGCAAGCTCCAGCATGGTCTGGCAACTAAAGAAATTATCCCTATTCACAGCCCGATGAATAAGCATGCCCAGGCGCATTTCCTCAAACATGTCCGCAGAATCAATGGCGGCGGGAGAATCCGTGCCCAAGCCAACCCTCAGACCGGCGTTGATGAACTTATCAAGGGGGGCCAGGCCCATGCCTAGTTGGGCGTTGCAGCGGGTGCACACGGCGATGGCCACGTCTTCCTCAAGCAGGTGCTCCACGTCGTAGTCGTCCACATGGACGCAATGGACCGCAAGCACGTTCTGGGAGTTGAAGGCGTCCCAGTTCAGGGCGTAACGCACAGGGCTGACCCCGGTGGGAAGCCACATGGGGCGATCCGTCAGGGAGTCATTGCTGCCCGAGATGCCCCGCACAGACAGAGGGGTGGATCCTCGCTTGATGTAGTTGTACTCCTCATGGCTGCCGGCAACATGCATAGCAACGGGAATCCCAGTCTCCTCCGCCAAAGCATTGACCTTGGCAAACAGAGAAGGATGGCAGGCATGCAGGGCCTTAGGGGCAATGCCGATGGTGATACGGTCCCCGTCCGAGGAATCCTTCCAGGCCTGGATGTCCTTAACGGCGTTGGCAACGGCCCCTTCCACATTGGCCTTCTCGGGCACGCCTACGCTGCGGTAGACCACGGCCCGCATGCCCGTATTCTGGATGGCCTCAAGGCTTGCACCCGTGGAGGAGAAGTCCGCCACCGTGGTGATACCGCCAGAGATCATCTCCATGCAGCCAAGGGTTGCGGAATCATACCGGTCATCCCAGGTCATGTTGTCGGCCTTAGCGTGCTCATCCGCCAGCCATTCCGCATAGGGAACGTCATGGACCAGACCGCGCAGGACGCTGTATTCCAGGTGGGTGTGACAGTCCACAAGACCAGGCATGATGGCTGCCTGGCCAAGATCTCGCACCTCCTCTTGGGGATAGCGAGACTTCATACGTTGGGCACCGCCTATTTCAACGATGCGCCCGTCACGCACCAACACGGCGCCATCGTCGATTACCGGCGCGGTGACGGGGATGATATGTGCAGCACAGATTAACATGCGGCCATAATAGCGCATTGCCCCAAAAGCCACATTAGGCATTTGTGTGCAGCCCCGTAAAAACAGACCAGCGGCATGTGCTGTTTTTGATACGCTACCCGCGCTGCATTCGGCCCCGCGCTCAAGGCAAAGCGGCCTACAGGCAAGCGGCCGCAACGCTCGCGGCCTACATATATATGTACACGCATGCCCCGCGCATGCACCCATACGGGAGGATTTGGCGTGACCAACCAGGAAGCCATCATAGACCCCGCCACTGGCAAAGCCTGCGGCCAAGGCGTCGCGGAAAACCGCGTCCGGGGCATCTTTGGCGCCATCGCGGACAAGTACGAACTATTCAACCTCATCACCAGCTTTGGCATCTACCGCCGCTGGCTCAAGCACACCATCCAGGCCGCCCCTCTGACCAGCCAGTCCCGCATGCTGGATCTGGCCGGCGGCACCGGAGACGTCAGTTGGACCGCGTGCCAACTCAAACCCCCTGCTCATATTCAACTCACAGACCTGACCCCCGCCATGCTCGAGGTGGCCAAAAGCCACATCGCCGAGGGCAAGAACATGGGCGTACCCATCAGCCTTGAGGTGGTTGATGCCCAGGAAATTCCCTACCCCGACCAGTCTTTTGACGTGGTCACCATGGCATACGGCATCCGCAACATCCCCGATCGTATGCGCTGCCTGAGGGAAATCCACCGAGTGCTCAAGCCCGGCGGCACCTTCGTGTGCCTGGAATTCTCCACCCCGCCTAATCCCCTCTGGCGCGCCCTGTACGCCACCTACCGCAAAATCATGGTCCCCTTCTGGGGAACCGTGCTCTCCGGCCGCCGGGACGACTTCATCTATCTATGCAAGTCCATCGAGGCCTTTCCCAACCAGCAGACCTACGCCCAAATGCTCTCCGATGCGGGTTTCTCCAATGTGACCTGGCGAAACTTCACGGGCGGCATTGCCGCGGTCCACACGGCGGTCAAATAGCATGACGAAGCGTCCAGCCCGCCTCTGCCCCTTGCCCTGGCGCAGCCAGCAGCGGCTGGACCAGTATGCCGCCTTCTACAACCGTATCGCAGACAGGCTACGAGAACACCCTCGGGCGGTAGGCGCCCTTGAAGCGGCGGATAAGGCCCTTGTCCTTGTGGGCTACGGGGCCTATGGGGCGCTCCTGGTTACCCTCCTGCTGAAATCCATCCCCCTGCTGTTTGCAACCTTGGCGGTATCAGCAGGTTCTTTTGGTGTGTTGTCCCTGGTAAGGGCAATAATCAATGCGCCACGACCCCAAACGGCCAGCACGCTTCGCCCCCTTACTAAGCATCACGAGTCCGCAAAGAGCTTCCCAAGCAGGCACGTGTTCAGCATGTTCATCATAACCACCTGCTGGATGACCTGCTGCCCCGTGGTGGGAGGGGTACTTGCCGCCGTGGGCCTTATGGTGGCGGCATCCCGCGTGGCAACCGGGGCCCATTTTCCCATCGACGTTGTGGCTGGAGCAATTCTTGGCCTGGCTGTTCCCGGCGCCTGCTTTGCACTGCTGTGGGCTGTGGCCCCGAGAATGTTCGGTCTGTGCTAGGTGCCGTGGGCGGCGCGGGCAAGTTTGCAGGGTCCGCCAACCCAGCGACGACCGACGGCCCGGCCTCTCCGCCGCAGCCGGCGCGGGCAAGTTCGCATCAAGCAAAAAGCAAGAATCAACAAGAGGGCAAACCCGGCCCTTCCGTCCAACGAATCCGACATTTACACGTATAATCCCCCTACATTGATAATCCGATACCGCAACTGACGGAAGGAGCGCCCATGTCACGCGGAGCACGCGAAATCGTCTGGGTTACCGGCGCGAAAGGCCGCATCGCCCAGTCAATCATCAAGAGGCTCGATAATCTTCGCTACGCCATCATCACCACCGATGCGGAGCTTGACGTTTCTGACCTGAATGCCGTGAGGTCCTATTGCGAAGCATACCGGCCCAACTACATCATCAACTGCGCCGGCATCAGGCGCGACGAATGCGAGAGCCTTCCTGAATCCCAGGTGTATCGGGTAAATACCCTTGGACCTCGCAATATCGCCATCGTCGCCCAGGAGGTTGACGCGGTGATGGTCCACATATCCTCTGACGACGTGTTCGGCCGGCCTCTGTATGCGGTCAACGAGTTTGACATGCCCCACCCCTTGAGCACCTACGGAAAATCCAAGCTCGCAGGCGAGAGTTTTGTGCGAGACCTGACCCACAGGCGGGTGATTGTCCGCTCTAGCTGGGTGTACACCGCCCTGCCGGACGACTCCCTGGTTAAAGCCATCAAGGCCGCACGATCTGGCGGAGTCTTTGAGGTGCCTGCCAACGAGTTCGCTTCGCCAACAAGCTGCGCCACCCTGGCCACCAGCATCATCGCCATCATGGAGTCCGGCGAGTACGGCACCTTCCACATCACCACCGAAGGACTGTGCAGCCGCTATGAGTTTGCCAAGGCGGTCCTCGAGGACCTGGGGCTTTCTGCAAGCTGCCTGATTCCCACCTACAACGCCGCCGATTCGTGCCGCGTGGAGTTGCGCAATCTGATGCTAGAGATGAACGGCCTGATTACCATGCCCTCGTGGAAGGAGGACCTGGAAGAGTTCATCCGTACCCACCAGAGCGTGTTGATGAGGGAGGAATAGATGAGCAAGAACGAAGGAGCCTCCGCCCAGGGAGGCGTCAAGCATGCGGTGATGAATCTGACCAAGGCGATTCTTCTGGCCCTCGCCCTTGGTCTGATCTGCGGTGTTGCCATCCACTATCTCATGCCTGCAGGTGGTCTGCGAGATGGACTAGTGGAAGGCGTGTTCTACGTTATCGGCCAGGGATTCATCCGCCTGCTGCAGATGCTGGTGGTTCCGCTGGTGTTCTGCTCCATCGTGTGCGGCGCGGCGTCCATCGCCGACCTGCGCACCCTTGGGTCCGTGGGTATCAAGGCCCTGGTGTGGTACCTGCTTACCACCGCCGTGGCCATCTGCATCGCCCTGTCCATTGGCAACCTGATTAATCCCGGCCTTGGGGTGGACATGTCGAGCATGGTTTCAAGCGACGTCTCCTCTATCACGGAGAACGCCTCCAACACCTCCATCGCCGACGTGCTGCTTAATATCATCCCCAAGAACCCCATTGGGGCCATGGCCAACGGCGACATGCTGCCGGTGATCTTCTTCGCCCTGATGGTGGGCATTGTCATCTCCCTGCTCAAGTCCCGCGTGGAAACCGTCCACAGGTTCTTTGACCAGTTCAACGAGATCATGATGAAGATGACCAGCATGGTCATGTACGTGGCGCCCTTTGGCGTGTTCTGCCTGCTGGCCAGGACCTTCGCCAACATTGGCTTTGAAGCCTTCCTTCCCATGGTCAAGTACATGGGTGGTGTGCTGATTGCCCTGGCGGTGCAATGCTTCGTGGTTTACATGATCCTGATGGTGGTGTTTGCCCGAATCAACCCGCTGGCCTGGCTGAAGAAGTTCTGGAGCGTCATGGTGTTCGCGTTTACCACCGCAAGCTCCAACGCGACCATCCCTCTGAACATCGAGACCCTCGATCGCAAGATTGGTGTGGACCGGACCATTTCGTCCTTCACCATTCCTCTGGGCGCCACCATCAACATGGACGGCACCGCCATCATGCAAGGCGTGGCCGTGGTCTTTACCGCCCAGCTGTTTGGCGTGCCCATGGGACCTGTGGAATACGCAACGGTTATTGCCACCGCGACGCTGGCGTCCATTGGTACCGCGGGTGTCCCCTCGGTGGGACTGATCACCCTGTCCATGGTGTTCAACTCCGTTGGGCTTCCTCTTGAGGGAATTGGCCTGATCATGGGCATCGACCGCATCCTGGACATGTGCCGCACCGCCGTGAACATCACCGGCGACGCAGTTGCCTCCACCGTTATCGCGAAACAGGAAGGGTATCTGGACCTGGATGTACTAAACGACAAGGGATCGGATGACGGCATAGAGGACTACGCCGAAGCGCTGTAGGTTGGAGACAGGCGCGCGCCCGGACGCCCATGTCGCATGCTGAATAATCTCTCAATAAGGGAACCAGGAATATGCCTGGTTCCTGACCTGGGGTTTTGCAAATGGCGAAATGTCCTGCCCTGCGCGGGTGGCCAAAAAGGCCGCCCGCGGTGACGATCTTGAGACCCTGGTGGCCAAAAAGGGCTTCAGCGGTGACGGCGGTTAAGGGCGCTTCGCCAAGGGCCCGGCAAAAGCCCAGGTCACCGATGGATTATCCTCGGCTGAGGCTATTATTCACTTCGCGATTGTCACCGCCGGGGCACTTTTTGGCCACACCTCGTCACTTCCGAGGCCCTTTTTGGCCAGGGCCCTTCCGAATCCGTCACCGCCGGGGCACTTTTTGGCCATCGTCTCTCCGAATCCGTCAGAAAAAGCGCTGCCCAGCTGAAACCCTAAACTCATCCTGGCTTACGTCGCAGCGAAGGTTTAACACCCTCACGCCGCACGCTTCGGCATGGGCAAGAGCATCGCCAAAGGCGGGATGGGTCTCCATGTTTGGTAGCACCCGATTCACACCCTCCATTCCAATCACGAAAGCGACAGCACACCGAAACCCCTCTTTAGAAGCGGCGGCAAGCTCGTTGAGGTGCTTGATGCCCCGCTCGGTTGGGGCATCGGGGAAATATCCTACGCCATCAACCTCCAGGGTGCAGCCCTTCACCTCAAGAAGGTAACGCTCTACCCTCGCTGGATTAGGATCAGGGTCCCGACCGAAGTCGGAGTCTAGATTAAGGTCAGAACCCGCGCGAGAATCAGCCGACACAGTGGCGGGATGAAACTGTTGCTTTCCGCCAGCGGTCTGGACGATTCGCTCCATATAAAAGTCAAAGCGGGAGTTTCCAAAAGTATACTCAGGTTTTATAAGGGAAAATCCCTGCTCAGAAAGCCATTCGGCAACCACGGCATTAGGCGCCTGACTGTCAATGTTAAACAGCCAGTCCCCATGCTTGTACACCCCCACCAGGTCATACGCGGTTTTTCGATTGGGATTGTCGGACTTGGCCAGCACCACCTTGCAACCGGGAACCAGCAGCTCCTTGCATCGACCGGTGTTCTTTACGTGCACAGTGATCGACCGCCGGTCAGCCCCGGCGGCAAATGCAGCCCCCGCGTCAAATGCAGGCTCCGCGGCAAGTGCAGGCTCCGCGGCCTGCACCGAGCCCTCCGCCTCGCTCTCGGGTTCATCTAGAACGACCTGGGCGATAAACCTGTTTGGCCTGCTCACAAACGTAGCCAAACAGGTGTTTTCGTATTTCATCGGGTGCAGCCTTCTCTCATGCGTGACGAAGCGTCCGCGGCGCAAGGGGCGAAGCGTCCGCGGCGCAGGGGTCGAAGCCCCGCGGCGGGTAAAAGCGTCCGCGGCACGAGGGTAACAGCGCCCCAGACGCAGCAACCCCGCTACCTGGTCAAAGTCCTGCTCACGGCATCCTTCCAGCCTTCCAGCAGCTTTTCGACAGATGCCCCGTCCATATGAGGAGCAAACACCGCGTCCTCG
>JAQXQN010000024.1 GCA_029101185.1 Eggerthellales bacterium
GCTGGTGCCGGAAAGGTCCAGCTCCGCTAGGGAGATGCTCAGTTGGCTGAAGAGCTCCTGCTCCTGCGCGGCGGTGGTGTAGTAGGACACGGTGTAGGTGGTGTCGTAGAAATACCCCTCCGAGGAGCGGTACACATCCGCCTTGATCTTGATGCCGCTGAAGGACCACAGCAAATAGTCCTGGGCGTTTATCTCCGGCCGAGGCATCAGCATAGCATCGTACGCCAGGTCCAGAATGTCCTGTTCAGTGAGGAGCCGTTTGTCGTGGTAATAGACGTGGATACTCTGGCTGTGGTCACGAAGGCCCTGGTTAATCTGAGGAAGGATATCCTCCCGATCATAGTATTCCTGCCCGAAGGGGCCCGCCTTGTCCACCTGGGCGGCAGAATTGGAAGCCTGGATGCTGCCCTGAGGCTCAAATAGTGACGGATCCTGCGTAGCTGCGGCGTCCGAGCCAGCACCCGAAGCGATGTCCGAGGTGACGTTCGAGGTGGCATATGAAATAGCGGAAACCCCCAGGTCATCCTGGCTGGACGAAGGGTCGCAGAAGGGATTGGAGACCAGGGCGTTCAGGGTGCCCACGTATTGGAAGGATCCAGATAGAAGAGTTGTCGAAGCGTCCTGGGTTGCGACGTTGTGAATTGTGGCATCCTGGGCCGAAGCCTCCGCGGGGGTGAGCGCTTCGTCAGAGGAAGCGGCCTCTGCGGGAGCGGACGCTTCGTCAGCGGAAGCGGCACCGAAGGGCACGGCGCATGCCAGGGCAATCGCAAGTATGACGGCGAGGACCGATCTTGTGACATGGCAGGTCTGCCATTGACGCACAAACCTACGTGACACTGCGCTTCTCCTTACTTGGTTATTCGGCGGATTCGTGTGGCTGCGTGTCAGTATATACCTGCAGGTGAGCATCGTCGTATGACAATAGCGCTCCGAGGACGCAGCCCTCGGGGTTGGCGCAGGCGGGGCAAACGTCCTCGGGGAGCAGGGCGTCAAGCTGCTGGTCGGAGATGACCCCTACCCCAACGGACCTGAGCCCGGCAACCGTCAAACCCATGCCAGGGATCAGCCTTCCGGAGAAAGTTCCATCATATATCACCGTGCTTGCGCAGGTGGGGCTCTTCTCCTTGCAGATTGCCAGCCTAACGCCATAACGTTTTGCCAGGTCAAGGGCTTTTTGAGCCCCTTGCTGGAAGGGGGCGGTCACATCTTGCCCCACGCAGTTGGCCACCTGGACGCTTCGCCAGGTATCAAGGGTTGGAGCAGAGCCTTGAATCTCGCAAGGGTGTCGCGGGGCGTCAAGGCCGCCGTCCATCTCAGGGCAAAAGGGGATGAGCCGGACGCGGGAGCATCGGCTAAGGGCGCGGATTGCGGGGGTGTCGCAGGGTTTGCAGTCGTATCGACAGGGTTCGCCCGTCAGGCACGCGCTGACCAAAATCGGGATTAGTTGGGCAGATGAGGATGCGCCAACAGACGGCTGAATCTGGGCACACGGGAGGATACTCTGATTCATGGGATTTCCTGCAGGTCACAACGATTCTTTTCTGGATACAACCGCATCATACTACAGCCGCGGTTTTTGCATGGGGGCGAGGCCGCGGTAAGTCGGGGCGGTTACAATGGGCGGAACCTGCACCACGTGTCGCACATCGCGCACAGCACGCGCCGAACTTGGCTCACCGAGCAGCCCGTGTTGCGCTGCGCACATCGCACGCTACGTGTCGCGCTCACCCACACGACCCATCTGGAGTACCCATGTTTGAACTGGACTTTCCCGTACTGGGCAGCTGCCTGGCCTCCGACGGACTGCACAGCCCCGTTTCCATCCTGCACATGATGCAGAACTGCATCGGCCCCTGGCAGCGCACGGAGCCGGAATTTGCCGCCTGGCTTGAGGAGCGCAACCTGAAGACCATCATCACCTCCCGCCAGCTCGACATCCGCCGCCGCGCCGCCTTTGGCGAAACCCTCACCGCCCAAACCTCAGTCTGGGACATCAAGGGCCCGCTGCTGCATCGCGACACCCAGCTGCTTGACCAGCAGGGCCAGGTGGTGGCCACAAGCTGGAACTGCGGGCCCATCATCAACCTGCAGACCGGCAAGATGGAGCGAGTGCCCAAAGACCTGCTAGGCCGCATGGCACTTGAGTCCCTGGCCGACATGGAGCGGTTAGGGAAACGAATCCGCCGTCTGACCTCGGATGATGCCCAGATCATAGTCTTACCTGGCGAAACGTACCGGGTCAAACCAAGCGACATAGACGTCTACCAGCACATGAACAACGTAGCCTACGTGCGCCTGGCCGCCGATCAGCTGCCCCTGGACTTTGCCTGGGACAGAATGCGAGTGGAGTATCGCAATCAGGCCCGGCTGGGCATGACCATACACCCCCAAATAAGCATCCGCGACACGGTAGCCCAGATTGACCTGCAGGATTCCCAGGGCGAGACCTTTGCCTTTGTGGAGTTTTCTACCGCGCAAGAATAGCGAATGGTACTTGGCGCAGAGCGTTTATAGCAGACCAGGACGCTTCGCCAGGTAGTCCCGCACCGTGTCCACAGCCTGAAGGTTCATCTCCACCAGCTTGGGCTTGACGCAATCCGCGATGGCCTGCTTGAACCCCTCGATGGTGATGTCTAGCTGTCCGGTGGCCTGCGCCACGGTGAGCAGCACGATGTTGAGGGCTTTGGGGTTGCCCACCAGGGCCAGCAGTTCCGCGTCGTCTACCATAAGCGCCCCGGGCGCCGCCCGTCTGAGCAGCTGCTGCGCCTTTTGGCCGGTATAGGGATCTCTGGCAAGAGCCGCGGTGACGGGCTGGATGGCGGTGGTTGCAGTGACGAAGGTGCCGCCCGGCTTCAGGTACGGGAGCATGCGGACGCCTTCGGCGGGCTCAAAGGAAATGAGCAGGTCAGCTCCGAGTTTTGGGATAACCGGCGAGGATACGGTCTTACCAGGATCGGCCATACGCACGAAACTGACCACGCTGCCACCACGCTGGGCCATGCCCAGAGTTTCAGCGGTGCGCACGTGGCGGCCCTTGTGCTCGTAGGCGGCGGCTAGAATTTTTGCGGCAAGCACGGTGCCCTGGCCACCCACTCCGGTAAGCAGGATGTTACGCACGGGAGGCCTCCTTCTGGTTGGAGGGGCTAGGGGTTGCGGTGCCCGCGGCAGTTGCCACCGTCAGGGAGCCGAAGGGGCACACCTGAGTGCACAGCCCGCAGCCATCGCACTGCTTGGGGTCAATCACTACCTGACCTCGGTCTTTGGACTTTGGACCCTTCGCCAGGGGGTTAAACCCAAGCCCGGGACATCCGATGGAGGTGATGCATTTCTTGCATCCGGTGCAGGACTGAGTGTCAAGGACCACGGGATTTGCCTTGGGAATCAGGTTCACGCAGGGTGCCTTGAACACTACCGCCGAAGGCCCCGGGAATTGGATAGCGCGCGCCGCGGCGGCAACGCTTTCCTCGAGGTTGTGAGGATTGGCCTGCTCGATGCAGGTGAATCCCAAAGCCTCCAGGACCGTGGGGATGTTCAGGGCGGGGCGGGGCTCCCCCATGAGCCGCACGCCAGTTCCGGGATGAGGCTGCCCACCGGTCATGGCAGTGGTGGAATTGTCCAGAACACAGACGGTGATGTCATGGCCGTTGTACGCCGCGTTGGCGCAACCGGTGAGCCCGCTTGCGAAGAAGGTGGAATCGCCCACGAAAGCCACCGCCTTACGTCCCGGCTGAGAAACGGCGAAGCCCTGGGCCATGGTGATGCCCGCGCCCATGCACAAGCAGGTGTCAGTGGTATGCAGCGGAGCGGCGTTGCCCAGAGTGTAGCAGCCGATGTCACCGCAGTAGATTCCCTCGGCTCCTATCTGGGCTAACGCCTGCTTGATGGAATAAAAGCTGCCGCGATGGGGGCAGCCGGCACACAGCACCGGAGGTCGGGTGGGCAGCTGATCTAGGACTTGAGAGAACTCCTGGGGCGCGGTAGCGGAAGTGGAGGTGGGGACGCCGACGGCGGCGTTGCCAGCGGCGGCATCGGCGGCCGCGGTGCCAGCGGCGGCAGTACCGGCGGCCGGAGCGCTCGCACCGGCGGCGGCCACCAGTTTTGCCAGCTTGCCCTTGCCGCCAAACTGGTCCAGGAACCTGGCGATGCGCACCATAGCGTCGTCGACGCTGTTTTCTCCCCTGGTCAGCGCGTCACCGGTAAGTTTCCCCCGCACTTCCCAACCCATGTGCCTAGCACCGTTAAGCCTGAGGAGCTCGTCTTCCAACGTGTGGTCCAGTTCCTCATAGGCAAGCACGGCGTCCACGTCGCCCAGGGCCTCCTCCACCGCATCGGCGGGAAAGGGATACGGGGTGCCAATCTGCATCAGCTTGTATGCAGGCATTCTCACCTTTGCGACCGCGGCCAGTTCCGCGATCCGATCCAGAGCCTCGGCTGCATACCCGTAGCTGACGCCGCCCGCCACCACGGCAGCCTGAGCGTACCCTTCGCCAGCCGAAACCACTGGATTGAAGTCCAAAGGAGCCGCGGCCATCTTCCTGAGCCGCTGGTTGATTTCCTCGTGGCCCTGGTACGAACGCTTGGGGAAAATGACCCATTTGGGGTCCTTCACGAACCCCTCTTCAGGTAGGGGCCGGCCGCTCGTCACGTCCGGGACCTGGAAAAACGCGCTGGAATGGCACACTCGGGTGGTGGGCCGAATGATTACCGGGGTGCCGTGGAGCTCGGAGAGTTCAAAGGCGGCCTGCATCATGGCGTATCCCTGCTCCGGAGTTGCAGGGTCGAGGACGGGCACTTTGGCGAAGCTTGCAAACCTGCGGGTGTCCTGCTCGGTTTGGGAGCTGATGGGGCCGGGGTCGTCGGCCACGAACAGGACGCAGCCGCCCTTGACACCTACGTAATTGAGGCTCATGAGCGCATCAGAGGCGACGTTGAGGCCCATCTGCTTGCAGGTGAACAGGGTGCGCGCACCGCTATAGGATGCGCTGGCCACCAGCTCGAGGGCAGCTTTCTCGTTGATGGACCACTCCACGTACACATTGCGGGCGCTGCCCTGTGCGACGCGTTTGGCGATGGTCTCGACCACCTCAGAAGAAGGGGTTCCCGGGTAACCCGCAACCACGTTGACGCCTGCCTCAAGTGCGGCAATGGCGAAGGCTTCGTTTCCCATCAGGAGTTTTCTCATGTGATCCCCTCTTAGTATTATGTTCAGACAACCTGCGAGGCATGGGTGCTTGCGAGTTGCGGGACATGGGCGGATGCATGCTGCAGGGCATACGTCTTGCGGACTGCAGGGCGCACGTTTTGCATGCTGCAGGGCATACGTCTTGCCACTGTATCATTTATGGAGTTACGCCATGGCCGTCAAAGGTGCTTCTTGCGTCTTCACTTGACTAACGGTATTATCGAAAACGCACATTTTTCGGAGAGATGACCGAGAGGCCGAAGGTGCTCGCCTGCTAAGCGAGTATACCCCAAAAGGGTATCTGGGGTTCGAATCCCCATCTCTCCGCCATGAGCACACAGGGCTGCATCGGTTTTCGGTGCAGCCCTTTTTGTTTGCCAGGCCTGTTCTGACGACAGATTCGTTGCTTGCGGCGTCTGCTGTGCCCTGCGGTTTTTCATGCGGCGCCTGCTGTGCCCCGTTATCCCACACGGATGAGCAAAAGATCCGGTTTCGTGGGTGACGTAAAGACCGATGGTCAAATCATTCGTTTACGTGGCTAGAGGGAGCCACGTAAACGAAACAATTCACCCCGCATAACCGCAGCAATTGACCAGACGGGCCCCGTTTGTCCAGGAGCAGTTCAGATCTCGCATCCGGCGATGGCCCGGGCTTCCGGGCGTGGACGTTTTTCACGATTGGGAGTCTTTAGGGGGGCCTCGTGGACGTTTTGCACGATTGGGAAACGTTTTCCGTCTCCCAATCGTCGAAAACGTCCGTTTTTGTCTCCCAATCGTCCGAAACGTCCATCCGGGGGCCGGATTTGCACTCCCAATCGTTCATTTCGTCCACGGCGGCGAAAAATGTCTCCCAATCGTCGAAAACGTCCACGGGCGAGGCAGGCTCCTACGGATCCGGGCCAATCCCGGCACCGCGAAGGGCCTTTTGGACATCCCCGCGGGGCAGCACGCTTCGCCATTTGCAAAACCCCAGGTCAAGAACCAGACACATGTCTGGCTCTTGACCTGGGGGATTATTCAGCCCTTAGCTTGAGTACTGCCACGAACGGTTGTCGGACCTTTGAGCCAACCCTAGAGCGAGCGGTGGTTCAGCCCCTTGCGCGAGCGTCGCGACAAATGACCCCTTTCGCGAGCATCCCGACTCGATTCATGGCAACCGACTCGTTTACCCCAGTAATTGCAACAGCTGCTCGCCAGACACGTCGCCGGGCATCCAATCCCCCGCCCCGTCCACAAAGGAAGATCGGGTCAGCATCGCCATGCGCACGCCGCGCTCCGACTTAAACCGCGCCGCCTGCATGTGGCATCGCTGCGCCAACTGGGCCTCGGCTTTTTGCGGCCGAGAAAACACCAGCGAATCCCTGGTCTGACCTGCGGCAACGTATAGTTCACGCAATTGACGCTCCGCCTGGGTGGGCTTGTCCGCCGCAGGCAGCATTCCGTCAACGGCGCCAGCGACCACCATCAGCTTTGGCTCGAGCCCATGGGCATATCGAAGCGTGCCCACCCGCACCTCGCACATAGTGTCGGGGAACACCGGATCATACTCGTACTCCAACGCGCCCACCAAGGCCTCCTTTGCGCCATCTTCGGGCGCCAAGTCAGGGAAGAGCGTCTTCAGGGAATCGTTTCTCCTGGTCATCCAAGCAATTAATGAAAGCCCTCGCAATTCTTTCATCCGGTCAAGTGCGTGCAAACCTTCCTGGAAGCGCTCGGTCAGCATAGCGAAGCGTCCTGACTCCAGCACTTCAAGAAACGAACACCCCTCCTGATCAGTAGCTTTCTCCAGGTCCAGCCATGCTCTAGAGTTGCAGGGGTCCTCGCTTGCGCAGGACGCTTCGCCAGGCAAGGCACACCAAAGCCGCCAGGCCACAAGGTCCTTTGGGTTGGCGGCAAGGCACAGCAGCGCGAAAGCCTCGATGGAGGCGACGGAGTCGCGGTCGGCGGGGTTTGCCGTGGTAGCAGCAAAGCCGCCGGCGGCGTCGGCTGGATCACCAAGGCAGACGGGGCCCGTCAGGACGGAGGCGTCAAGGGCTCGCTTTGCCGCGCCCGACGCCATTCGCCGAGCCCAAGCCTTCGTGGGAACGGCCACAAACACGTCACCGGGCTCATAGCCATCCTGATTCATGTACCTGCGGGCCATGCGGGCAACGCCCACGGCCTCGTCAACAGGGTCGCGCCACTTGACGCACACCAGCGCATCATCAGCTGCCTGACCTTGGGTTTCAGGACTATCGAAAGCGGGCTCCACCCCAAGGGGCTGCACGCCGGTCTGCTGCCGAAGGGCAAAGATGCCACGGTTCACCGAATCGCTGACCAGGGAAGATCCATCCACGACCAGGCTAAGGACGCCAGGATGGGCGTCTTGGAACGCACGGAATGCCTGGGGCATGGGGCACGGGTCTCCTAGGTGAATGGCGGCGGCCTCGTCCCCCACCACCAGTGCCCCGACATTGGCGCAGGCAAGGCACATCGACAGAGTGGCGACGCTCATGGACTGAGCATCGTTTACTAGCACCCAATCGTACGCAAGGCTGGCGCAGGCGGGCTGATCGGCGCGGGCGGGCTGATCAGCGCGGGCGGCGTCGGCCCGATCTGCCTGAATGTCGCGGACGGTCTGCGCCTCGCAAGACGCGGTCGTTTGCAAACCCTCAAGCGCCTCCAACGCCCGTGCGCTCAAATCCCCCCGAAGCACGCCGCCGAGCCTGTTCAGCCATGAACCCATATACACCAACGCCCGATCAGCCACGGATCCGGGCCGAACCTTGATCTCTTCGCAGGCACTGCGTTTTGCCTCGTACAGCGCCACCGCCTTTGCGGCCGATTCCAAGTCAAGGCCCTCGCAAGCCTGAGACATATCTCTGATCAGGACTTTTTTCTCCGCTGTCGAAATGACCCTGGCCGCGGAACATGAAAGGGTAAGGGCGCCACCGACGGGGGCAGCAGGAGCAACAGGGGCAATAGTGGCAGCGGGTGCGCCAGCAGCGCGAACACCATCAGAGGAAACAGCGCCACTGAAAACGGAATCCTTCTGCGCCAACACCCTGGTTGCCAGCTGATACGGGGTGGCCACATCCACCTGGGCGCCTGCCGTTATTCCGGCAGTTTCCAGACGTGACCCCATGGTCTTTGCCGCCTGGGCGCTCGCGCACACCATCAGCACGGGGGCGCCAGCGCGTTCGGCGCCAGCGGCCTCGGAATCCGCGGCCGGGGCGAAGCAAGTGCCGCCCTTCGTCTGACCAAGTCGTAGGGCCAGATCACAAATGAGGGCGGTGGCCGCGGGGCCCGCCGCAGCCTCCACCTTCACCAGCCGCAATCCATTCGGGGTGCCGGCAACGCCGCTGGTCAGAGCACGAAAACAGGCAACGGACGCTTCGTCAAGAGACATAATGTTGGCCATGGCATCCCCTATCGGTCAAAGATATCGTCGCAACCAAGCACATCGCGCATGGTGTTTTGGGTCTTCTTGGACCCAAAACGGTGAGGGTCGCGCCCCCGCATGGTGATGCGCTCCACCGCGCCGGTGAGCAGGTCCTCGGCAAAGACCTCGTCGGATATGGTCAGGGCGTCATGGGCGCACACGTCCTGGCAACAGCGGCATTTCACGCAGTCGCCGGGGAAATGGTCGATGCCCATCTGGTCCCCCTCCTCGAATTTCATGATGGCGCCGGTGGGGCAGAAGGTTGCGCACATCTGACAGCTCTGGCACAGGTCCACGTCGATGATGACGTGACCCCACAGCCGCGTCTCAATCAGGCCAGGGGTGGGGTCGCCCAATTGGGCCAGATTGTCTAGCAGCCGCTCCCGCCTGTCCGGCAGGAAGTGGGGCAGGGTACCGTCGTCCATTACTTTTATATATCGGGGTTGCTCGGGCTCGGACATGTGCAGCTCTTCGCGGACCGCCTCGGTGGCAGCGATGCGAGCCATGTCCACTGCGTCGTCCTTGGCGCGGAAGAAGAAGTTGCGCCTGGACTCGTCGTAGCCCTTGGCCTGGACGCTTCGACAACTCTTGGGGAAACGTTGCGAAAGCACCGTCTCCATGGGACATCCCCAAGCTTTCATCAGGGCATTTGCTGTCGCCGCCACCTCTTGCGCCGTGGTCAGCCCCACCGCATGGTCGCACCGGGGGCAGTTGCCCTGCACCAGCACCACCTTGCTCACTCCTGCGGCGGCTAAGGCGGAGATCAGACTCTCGTCCACGCGGCCCAGGCACTCCACCCCCACCACCTTGGCGGTGTCTACCAGGCCCTCCGCTGCCATGACAATCTCGCGACAAGCAATAACCGCCACGTTGTTGTTGGCCCGGGCGGCGGTCATGACGGCCCGCTGCAGCTCCATGTCGTTGGGACGGCGGGCCTCAAGGGCACAGGTTGGGCAGCGGGTGGCGCAGGTTCCGCAACCGATGCACTTGTCGGGATCAATCACCAGGTTGTTGTCCTCAAGAGAGATAGCCCCGGAGGTGCAGGCCTCGGCACAGCGGCGGCAGGAGGCGTTGCGGTTGCGCACGGTGACGCAGCGCTGGGGGAACACGCCAATGTCCGCGCTTTTGATCTTCTCGATGATGTTGATGGTGCTTGCCAGTGTTGCCACGCCTGACTCCTTTGGGTTGTGGGCTGCCTCTACGGGGCCGCGTCCGAAGGCCGCCAAAGCCCGCCCGAAGGCTACTTGGGGGGAGCAAAAGCGGCGCATCATGCAGGCTTCCAGTATAAATAAGCCTTGTCAGGGCATAAATCATGCAAAGCGCATGACTTGACGGCCAAAACGGCGGTCGTATCATTTTCAATCGAGAGACCGCCCGAATCCTGACCCGGATTCCGACCCAGATTCTGTCGGATCCGCCGCTAAGGGTTTGGCACGCGGAAGAGAACCAACAGGAGCAGCACCCAGTACAAAGCCACCCGAGGGGGGCTTAGGCTGTTGTGCGCAAGGACGCGCTTGGAGGAGAGATGACACAGGAACATGCTTCAGAAATGGAGTTTGACCTGGGGTTTGAGGACTTTGACGCCTTTGATGCCCTAGCGGAGTTGGACGGCTTCGACGAAGATGAGGACGACGGCGGCGACCAAGTCCCCAAGGACCGCGGCATCGGACTCAACCCCAACCCGGTGATGCCCGAGCATGAGGACACCCGCACCCCTGACCAGAAGCTGGCGGACCTGTTCAGCGAGATGCAGCCGTACCGGTCTCTGCTCATCAAGATCATGGACTTCTGCCTGGAGCCCCACTCCAGCGAGGACGTGTTCCAGTTCATCGCCGACGCCCAATCCGTCAAGCATCCGGTGTACAGCCCCGCCAACTTCTGTAACTTCCTGGAGCGCTCCGAGGCCCTATGGCGGGTCTTCGAGGATGGCGCCCCCTACGATTACGAGCCTCAGGCCGAGACCGTAGTTATTGACGGTGTCGAATACCTCCAGCCCGCTGAGCCTCCCGCTGTCTGGTGGCTTACCAGCCCTGCAGGCGTTCGCTTCCTTGAGCAGGACGACCCCATGAGCCGGGCCATGGCGCTGCTGGATTCCGAACAGTCCCACGCAGACGTGCTCCGGGTGATTCTGGGCCTGGCCGCCGCCGAGGGCGGCACCTCCGCAAAGGCCCTGGCTGCGGCAATCGACCGCAACCCCGAGTTCAAGGCCCGGGGCGTCTTCTCCTCCAAGTTCGTGGACCTGTTGCACAAGGCCGACGCACTTGAGTGGAAGGGCTGCTGGTCCATCACTCCCATAGGCCTGGAACTGCAGGCCGCCCTTGACCAGGCCACTTCTCCAGCCGACCCCGAAAACTAGGAGGGCGAAATGACCGAAGCCGCATTCACCACCCCTGCCGACGCCGTGGACCAGGCCGCATCCGCCGCCGCTGACCAGGCGTTCCTCAACGAGATCGCCGCCATGTGCGCCAAGCGCTCCGGCACCTACTCCATGCTCTCCCGGCTGTTCGCCAGCGAGCCCGATGCCGCCCTGGTGGAAGACCTCCACGCCGGACGCTTCCCATCTTCTACGGGATGCCCCGACGCTGACCAGGGATATCGCATGATTGCCACCTACCTATCCGGCCGCTGGGCCGGCACCGTGGCGGACTTGGCGGTGGACTTCTCCCGCACCTTCGTGGGCAACTCCGCCGACGCCTTCTCCGCCGCCTACCCCATGGAATCCGTCTACACCTCCGAGAAGCGCCTGCGCATGCAGGAGGCCCGCGACGAGGTCCTGGCCATCTACCGCAGCCACAAGCTGGACAAGGCGGACGCCTGGGCGGAATCCGAAGATCACCTTAGCGCCGAGCTGGAGTTCATGCAGGTGCTCTGCGACCGAGCTGCCGCCTGCCTGACCAGCGGCGATGAGGATGGCGCCATTGCCTACCTGACCACCCAGCGCAACTTCCTGGAGGACCACCTGGTGTGCTGGGTGCCCATGCTCTGCCAGGACATGAAGCGCTTCGCCAAGACCGACTTCTACCGCGGACTGGCCTTCCTGACCGACGGCTTCCTGCAGACGGACTTCGAGTTCCTCTCTGATCTGCTCTCCGAGGATTCGGATGACGAAGCGTCCGCTGCTGACGCCGCGCCCGGCGCCAACGCTGCCGCCGACGACTCCACTGCCGCGCGCTAACCCCCGCTCAGGAGACACCGCACCCCCTCCCATCCCGTCCACTATCGCCCGATCACCCAACAAAGGAGCCTCTATGCCTGACCAACACCACCAGGTATCCGGCATCTCCCGCCGCACACTGTGCGCCGGTGCCGCCGGAGTAGCCGCCATGCTCGGCCTGGGATGTCTGAAGTTCGTCCCCGAGTCCAGCCTGCTTCGTCCCCCCGGTGGCCAGGACGAGGACCGTCTCCTCTCCGCCTGCATCCGCTGCGAGAAGTGCTACACCATCTGCCCTAACGACGTCATTCGTCCCGCCCATGTGGAGGACGGCCTGATTGGCATGCGCACGCCCCAGCTGGTATTTCCCACCAGCGGCGCTGGCGATGTGGAAAACATCAAGTACTGCGACTTCTGCACCCAGGCCAATAACGGCGTGCCCCTGTGCGTCCAGGCCTGCCCCACCAAGGCTCTGAGCCTCCCGGCGGACGCAACCGCCGAGACCTACGTGATCGGCATCGCCAAGATCACCCAGGAGGAGTGCCTGGCGTATCGCCTGAAGGGCTGCCACTTCTGCTACGACGCCTGCCCCTATGAGGCAATCGAAATGGACGACGACGGCATGCCCCACGTCATCGAGGACAAGTGCACCGGCTGCGGAGCCTGCGAGGCCGCATGCGTAAGTCTCCAGGACGCTTCGATAGCCTCCGGCGCCACCCGCCGCGCCATCTACGTTGACCCCACGGTCACTTCCGCAACCAACCCCGCAAGCAACCAATAAGGAGGCCCGCATGAACATCCAAAAACTGCGCGCCCTGATTCCCGTCCTGGTCATTGTCGTGATTGCCGTGGGCTTCGGCCTCAATTCCGGAGTGGGCACCCTCTCGGCGGTGGGCTGGGGCGACATCTCCCTGCTGTGCCCCCTTGGCGCTCTGTCCACCATGCTGGCCAGCAAGATGCTGGTGCCTCGGGCGCTGGTGTCTCTGGTGCTGGCGATTATTGCCATCCTGATTCTGGGCCGGGCGTTTTGCGCCTGGATTTGCCCCGTCCCCTTTGTGGGCAATCTTCGCGACGCCTTTACCCCCAAGTCGAAGCGTACTGATGCCGCTGGCACCTCTAAGGCTGCTGCCTCTAGCGCCAAGCCCTCCATAGTCGAAGCGAACGACGCGGCTGCCGACTCCTCTGTGACAGCGACCGTCGCGACTACCGCTGTCACAACCTCCGCGGCCAGGGACGCTTCGGCAGCCATTACCCTAAGCGCCGAGGAGCTGGCCAGCCTTAAGTCCTGCTCAGGCGGCTGTTCCTCTTGCTCAAGCAAACGCGAGACCATTGACACCCGTCACTTCGTGCTCGGTGGCGCGCTGCTCTCCGCCGCCATCTTTGGGTTCCCGGTGTTCTGCTTAATCTGCCCCATCGGATTAACCTTCGCCACGGTGCTACTGGTCATGCTGCTCTTTGGCGGCGGCGACGTAACTTGGTCTGTGGTACTGGTGCCGCTGCTGCTCCTGGCCGAGGTGGTCTTCTTCCGCAAGTGGTGCTCCAAGATTTGCCCCCTGTCCGCTTTCATGAGTCTGGTAGCGAAGGGCAACAAAACCTTCAAGCCCACCGTGGATCCCAGCAAATGCCTTGAGAGCACCAAAGGCGTCAGCTGCGGAAAGTGCTCTCAGGTCTGCCATGTGGGCATCAACCCCAGGCATCCTGACCTTGGTGCCGCGGCCAGCGAGTGCTCCAAATGCCGCGCCTGCGTGGACAACTGCCCGGGCCATGCCATCTCCATGCCCTTCCTACCCAAGAAACAGGCTCCTCAGGCCCAGTTTAACCAGGTCATTCAGCTGAATGCCAAACCCGTTACCGATGTGGCTGCCGCCGAAGCCGCCGCCGATGTGGCTGCCTGCGAAGCCGCGCAAGAAACCAAATAGTTCCCTCTTCACCGCAAGGCGGTCAGGCGCCCATTGGGCAACCGGGCCGCCTTGAATTTTCTCCTCTCGAAAGGACCTCCCCCATGGATGTACATGCAACCAGTGCCCAGGTAACCGTTGCCTCTGGGGCAACGTTCTCCAACCAGGTGGAGTTCCTTTCCAACCGATGCGCCCAATTGATTGGTGAAGGATCCAAACCTCAGGATGTGGTGGTATTTGCCGCCTCCCCTGATGCGGCCTGCACGCTTCGCCAGGCAATTGCGCACACCGATGCTGCAAACGTACTGGTCACCACCCCGTTCCAGTTCGCTTTGAAAATCCTGAAAGATCCCGGGTTCGCGCAGTTCAGCGGCAGGCATGGCAGGGTGCTTGAGCCCCAGGACACCAACATGCTGCTTGAGGACGTGAAGACCGGAGGAATCAGGACCGGCAAGCTTCGCTCCATGTTAAGGTTTTTTGACCGTACTTTGGCAAACCTTGAGGACGAAGGCCTCTGGTTCAAAACCCAGGACGACATGGACACCTTTGGCATCATGCGCAAGCGCCTTGACGTTACTGGCGGCATCCTCCCCTCCGAAGTGTGCAACCTTGCGTGGCGCTTCCTTACCGCAACCCCTAATTCCACCTGGGCTTTTGGTCAGGCCTGGTCCTTTAGTCATGTGCTGGTGTCCGACTTCCAGAACCTAAATCGGTCAAGCCAGGCGCTGGCCTGCGCGCTTGCCCGCAACACTCTGACCGTGTACTCCGACCCTGCCGCCTCTTGCGTCGTGTTTGATCTGTTCCCCTATGCCCAGGGTGGCGCAGATCTGCTTGCCAGCAACGCCTCTGCATGCACTCTTGACCTTGATGGTGGGTGCAAGTCCGCACGCTTCGCCCGAGTTGAGAGCACGCTTCGCACCGAAGCCGCAGACGAAGGAAGATCTCCCTTCCTGGCCAACCCCTTCCCCGATGTGCCCGAACCTGTGACCAGTGATGACCTGCAGATTCACTCCTGCACCAACGAATCTGACGAGATTGCCCATGCCGCCCGTCAGATCCATTGTTGGCTTGCCGAGGGGGCGAGCGCTCGCGACATTCTAGTTATCACGCCCCATCCCCTATGGACCGCAAACCTGGAAAAAGTTCTTTCCGCCAAAGGGGTTCCTGTTGCCAAACGCACGGATTACGCGGCCTTGACCTGCGATATTCGCGATTTCTCCTCCGCTGAGACCGCACGAATCCACACGCTGCTGCAACTGGCCGCAGACCCCGAGGATCTGCTTGCGTGGCGCGCCTGGGTGGGATACGGTGATTGGCTGGCCAACTCGGAGGAGATGCTCTACCTGGTCAATAGCACCAGCGAAGCCTCCGGCGAAGATTCGCTCGACGCCAGGGCCGCGAATGCGCGCACCGGAGGTGCGAACCAGCACGCTTCGACATCCCTTATTGCTGCCGCGGACCTGTACACTTCGACGTCCCACGCCTCCGCCATCAGTGAAGCCTTTGCCCTTGGCACCCAAGCCATCGCCGAATTGAGCGGCAAAACCGGCACGGACCTCCTGCGTGCCGCCGCGTTCTGCATCACTGGCAAGGACGACGTTCCCGCCTCCCTGCTGCGGTTGTACTCCGCCAACCACGATGGCCATATTGACGAAGCGAGCGATCCCGCGGCCCTTGTAGCGACGGCTCGAGACAAGGTTTTCGCGCCAAGATTCGTGGACGAGGGCCTACGCATTACTGACGTGCGCGGCGCATACGGACGCAGCTGTAAGGCCTGTCTGTGGATGGGATTTGTCAACGGGTTCATCCCC
>JAQXQN010000025.1 GCA_029101185.1 Eggerthellales bacterium
CTGATTGTTACCCCTGATAACGAGGCCAAGGTACCTCAGGCGCTCAAGGATATCTTCCTGGGCTCCATCATGGTGAACCGCTGGGGCTGCCCCAACGACATTGGACACCTGGCAGTGTATTTTGGCTCCGACGAGTCTGAGTACGTCACCGGGCAGATCATCAACGTGGACGGCGGTATGAATTCTCACGCCCCCACCGTTGCCCAGTTCCGCGCCATGGGGTCTCGCACCTGGTAGCGGCTGTGCAGTTGCTGCGTGGTTTCTAGCACAGTAGCGCACCGCATGACGGCGCGAGGCTTACGCCTCTCGTCAAACGTGCAAATATCCGAAGCGACGCAACGCGGCGGGCAAAACGCCCGCCGCTCGCACAAGTCTATTCCTTTTTACCCTTGGTCTTCAGCAATGGATCCTTGCCCTGGGCCGTCAGCCCTCAGGCGCACACCGATGGCCCAAGCCCTCTAGTGTCTGAAGTGGCGATACCCAGTAAAGACCATAGCGATGCCGTGCTCGTTACAGGCCTGGATGCTTTCCTCGTCACGGACAGAACCACCAGGCTGAATGATGGCGGTCACGCCGTAAGAAGCCAGCATGTCCACGTTGTCCCTGAAGGGGAAGAATGCGTCGGAGGCGGCCACAAGACCGGTCGCTTCAATACCCATACGAGCGCATGCCTCATGAGCGCGCTTGCAGGCAATCTCGCCGGAGTCCACGCGGTTGGGCTGACCAGGGCCCATGCCAATGCCGGCCTTGCCCTTGCTAACCAGGATGGCATTGGACTTGACGCCCTTGACCACCTTCCAAGCAAAGAGCAGGTCCTCCATCTCGGCCTCGGTAGGCTTGCGATCCGTCGGGACGGTGAAGACGTCCGGGGTCTCGCAGGCACGGTCCACATCCTGAACCAGAATGCCACCGTCTACGCTGCGGTACTCCACCGCAGCGGGGGCGTCCACGCCGCCAGTGGCAAGAACACGCAGGTTTTTCTTCTGCTGGAGCAGCTCCAGGGCATCAGGAGCGTAAGAGGGGGCAATCAGCACCTCCACAAACTGCTTGTTGGCGTTGATGTGCTCCACTAACTCAAGGGTGACCTGGGTATTTGCTGCGATGATGCCGCCAAAGGCAGACTTGGGATCACAGGCGTAGGCCTTATCGTACGCTTCGGCAACCGTAGCCCCAATGGCAGAACCGCAGGGGTTCTGGTGCTTGAGAATAACCACCGCAGGATCGGAGAATTCCCGAGCCAGGTTCCAGCAGGCGTCCGTGTCAAGCAGGTTGTTGTAGGACAGTTCCTTGCCGTTAAGCTGGGTGGCGTTGGCCAGGCTGTGCTCGGGGGCGCCGGGCAGGCGGTAGAAGGCCGCAGACTGATGGGGGTTCTCTCCGTAACGCAGGCCCTGCTGCTTGACCAGGCGAATCTCCAGCTTCTCGGGGTAGGCCTCGGCCTGGGCAATGCCCTGGTCCTGGAGCTGGCCCTTGAGCCAGGAAGCAATGGCGCCGTCATAGGCGTTGGTGGTCTCAAACACGTCCAGGGCAAGCTTGGCGCGGGTCTCGTAGGTGGTTGCGCCGCCGTTGTCCCTCATCTCCTGGAGGATTGCGTCGTAGGTTTCCGGACGGGTGACCACAGCCACACTCTCGAAGTTCTTGGAGGCAGAGCGCAGCATGCTCGGACCGCCGATGTCAATGTTCTCGATGCAGGTGGCAAAATCCGCGCCTTTGGCGACGGTCTTCTCAAATGCGTAGAGGTTGACCACCACCATGTCAATCATGCCAATGCCGTGCTCCTGGGCCTGGGCCATGTGGACAGGGTTGTCCCGCTTTGCCAGCAGCCCGCCATGGACCAGAGGATGCAGGGTCTTCACGCGGCCGTCCATCATCTCGGGAAACCCGGTAAGGTCGTCAATGGGACGGACAGGGACTCCGGCCTCCTCAATGACCTTAGCGGTGCCGCCGGTAGAGACGATCTCCACTCCGAATTCCTCGTGGAGGGCTTTGGCAAACTCCACGATGCCGGTCTTGTCGGTAACAGACACCAACGCGCGCTTGACTTGGGGATTGTTCATAAGACTCCTTCTTTCTGCCCTTCCCGACCCGGGCGCCGCAGCCAGGGTGCCAACGAAAAGGTGCCCGCCCAGCATACCAGTGCGCCCCAGGCCACGATGACCTGAGGCGCGCAATCACGGATAAGACCATAATGACGAAGCATCCTGGACCGAAACAAGAACCTACCTACCCAGGCTGGCCTCGTGCTTATCCCTGGCCTCTTGGGAATACCGCTGCTGGTAGCGCACGTCTACCAGCTCCGCCACAATGGCGATGGCCAGCTCAGCTACGGTCTTGGCACCAAACTTCAACCCAATGGGGCGCTTGATGCGCGCCCACTGCTCAGGCGTGACCCCTCGGGCGGCGCACAATTCCTCAACCCGGGTGTTCTTACCCTTGCAGCCCATCATACCCACATAATGGACCTCGTTAGCAACCGCCCAGGCGCACCCCTCGGGGTCGGCCATATGACCCCTCGTCAAAACACACACGTAATCCTTGGGATCTGCCACAAGGCTACCCAAATCATCAAAGGAGTCCAAAAGATGCACCGTGGCCTGGGGGAATCGCGCAGTATTGGCAAACTCCGGATCAATATCAACCACATCCACCTTAAAGCCCACGTGATGGGCCAGAGCCGCAGTCTCCACCGCGCAGTCCGACGCCCCCACCAGCCAGACCCGAACTTGGTCGAACAACGGCACCGAAGCCCAGGTCAAACCTGGAAACTGATCAGTATGCATGGCGGGACCCCGGGTCACGTCCTTCATCTGGAAGGTGTCCCGAGGGCTCCATTGCCTGCCCGCCACAATCTCCTTGGCATCGTTACAGAAAAACACCAGGTCCTGGCCGTCCGCTGACCCCTGAGCACCATAGCGCTTGGTCACTTCGTTGTCCGTATTGGAAACCGCCTGATCAGCGTCGGCCACAATCTTAAACCCAATCCACGCTAGATCCCCCTCGGCCATGGCCTGGGCGGCCCGCTCAAAGACACAGGCATCCTGGACTGTAAGCCGAGAGGAGATCCGGGCCAGAGTGAAGGCGTGGCGCCGAGGATCGATAAGCGCTGGTTTCTGCCCGAAGCAGGGAAAGTCGTCGGTGGCAAGCTGCACGCTCTTACCCGCCCGCAGTTGGCTCGCGATGGACAGCAACTTCTCTTGAGTAAGCATGGGGTCTCCTTCCAACCACCCGCAGCCGCACTATTTGGATGTCGAAGCGCCCAGAGCGCATGCCAGACGGCGGAAATGCAAAAACTCCCCCGCCTGTTCGCACGCCACCACGTCGTCCCAGGTGGCAATGGCGAAATCCTGAATTTCCTCCTCCTGGATCCGCACGTCAGCGCCGCAGAAATCCAGGCGGAACTCGTATATGTCCATGAAGTAGTTGTCCCCGGAGGCGTCGTCGTTGCGATACCGGTACAAAAGCGTGGAAGGCGCCTGAGACACATCAAGGCCAATTTCCTCCCGAACCTCTCGGATGCAGCCCTCAAGGGGAGTCTCGCCGGCCCGAACACCGCCACCGGGAAGCTCCCACCAACCTGCAGCCCAACTCTTGGTCATAGGCCGCTGGGTAATAAGAAAGCGTCCCTCCATATCCCGAACCACCGCCGTGGCGTAGTGCAGGTATTCCCCCGCCGGCATCACCGCACCATCCCGAGGGATGGACCGGCCCGTGGGCCTACCCTCGCAGTCATATACATCCACCATTTCAGCCATTGTGGCCTCCTACTTCTATTTCCAGGGATCTTGCAACGGGCGCGCAAGCCGCCAGATTCTACGCTTCACAGGCCACCAGGGAGTCCCCCTGATATATCAGCCGCATATGGATATCCCGCGCTCCGGCCGCAAGCTCGCGCAAAAACAGCCGATCGCCCTCCCATAGAGGCAAAGACTCTACCGCATCAATATCCACCCAGCACAGGGT
>JAQXQN010000026.1 GCA_029101185.1 Eggerthellales bacterium
AGCTCAGCTAAAAAGGAATCAGGCCCCGCATCAATCCATGATGCGGGGCCTGATGGTATGGGAAGCAAAAGGAAATGAGAAAGATTTGGGTGATAACCCGCCGGCCAGGTTAGGGAAGTCTCCAACCGGCGGGATGGTGCTGAATGGGTGGTACTGAATGGGACTGATCCGAACTGGGGACGGTTCGAACGGGTGGATTACCAGTTGCAGGGCGCTTCGCCGTTGACCTGGCGCATGGACTTGAAGATCACGTCGGGCAGCTCCTTGCCGTGCCAGCACTTGATGGCGCCCTTCTCCTCCATAGCGGCAATCTGCTCGTCGGTGTAGCCCAGGTCACGAGCGAACTCGGCGGTGTGATAACCAATGGGCTTGGACAGGATGATGGGGGGATCGCCGTAGCCGCCGAAGCGCAGGGGGCTCATGGGCAGGGCCTTCTTGCCGAAGCCTTCGTACTCGACCCAGCGCAGGGAGTCGTTGAGGTAGGCCTCTTCGTCCTTGATGATGTCGGTATAGCGGAAGCACTTCTGATGGGGAACTTCATGCTCGCGCAGGATCACGTCCCACTCGTCGAAGGTCTTGGTGACAAAACTTGCCTCAAGCCAGGAGATGACCTCGGGCTGCTTGCCGGAAGCCTTCAGGGCAGGCAGGTTGCAGGTATCGGGCTGATCCATGTGATCTTGGTTGCCGGTGATCTCCATCATCATGTTGTAATACTTGTCGTACTGGGGCATGCAGATGAGCATCCACTTGTCGTCGGCAGTCTTGTAGGTGTTATTGAAGGGGTTGGGCACGTGCTTGCGGCTCTTGGGGTAGGGAGCGCCAAACTGGGTGGCCATGACGCCAATGTTGCCGCCCCAGATGGCTGCACCGTAGAGGTTGCAGGTCACCTTGTCACCCTTGCCAGTGCGGGTGCGGTTGAACAGGGCGGCCAGGATACCGCCGGAGAGGATGGATGCGGCGTTGTAGTCGCCGAATGCCTGGGGCGGAATTGCGGGGGACTCGCCGTCCTCGCGGAAGCAGTTGGCAACGCCACCGCGGGCAGCCCAGCACACGGCGTCAAAGCCGGGGGTGTCCTTCTCGGGTCCGAACTCGCCGTAGCCGCGCATCTGGGCCCACACCAGGGTGGGATATTTTGCGGAAAGGGTCTCGTAATCCAGGCCCAGCTTCACCAGGGCCTTGTCGCGGAGATTGTTCACGAAGACGTCTGCGGTGGACAGCAGCTTGTCCATGATCTCTGCGCCCTCTTCAGACTTGAGGTTCAGAGCCAGCCAGTTCTTGTTGGTGTTGTTCAAGTCGATGGTGGGATCCTCGGTGTCGGACTGCTCGCAGCCAAATCCGGGACCCTGGGTGCGCTGGGCATCGCCATGCAGGGGCTCGACCTTGATGATCTCGGCGCCCATCTCGGAGAGGACACGAACGGTGGCAGGAGCGGCAACCCACTCGCACAGCTCGACGACCTTAACCCCATTGAGAGGACCATAACCATTCAGCTTTTCGGTCACTGACATCTTACGGCTCTCCTTTCTTGTTCTCTATATGAACCGTTATGCGTTATGCATGACTGCATATTGTCATGACCGCAATATGCGAGGAATGGACAATAAGTCCGATATGGCGAAATGACAACAAGTTTTTCCTATACTTTGCCCCTCATTTGACCCATTATTAAAAATCCTATTGGACACAAAATGAAATATGTGGGGCAAATCAGATCGGCTGTCCATCCTTGGTCAAGTCCAGACTGAAGATGGACAAAATGTCAAATGTGTGGGTCAGTTGTCAAGGTTACTTTCACTATACTGAGCGTCGCAGTATTAGTTACACAATGGGGAATTTCGGTTGGGGGCATGCATGGATCTGACGCTTTCAGAGTACGGCAAGAAGCTGGTCAGCTGCTTTCGGTCCTTTGGCGAGGAATATTTCACTCCGCGCAACGTGAACCGTTGGGTGCGCGATCAGGGCATTCCTGACGAAGTGGCCAAACAATTTGTTGATCTGTACTGCAGCTTTGAGGACGACAACTTTGGTGCCCGAGGGACGGGGGACAAGAGCACCTTGGCTCGGGTGCTGATCGTAGAGGAGCTCTCCCGCTGCGCCGGAGCAACCTTGCCATTCCAAAATGACCTGTTCAACCTGCATATTGCGGAGTACTTTGCGGGTAATGCCACCCTTGACTCCATTATGGAGGAGTACCGCTCCACAGGGCGCATCATGTTTGCCCTGGCTGTCTCCGAGCCAGGCGGCGGTTCGGACACCATGTCCATTTCCACCCACACTAAGACCGTAGACGGCAAGTTGGTGCTCAACGGCCGCAAGACCTACGTGAACAACGGTGAGTACGCCCCCTATATCCTGGTTGCCGCCGTGGACAAGGACGAGACCGCCCCAAGTAAATACCCGCCGCTGGCATTCTGGCTGGTTCCCCGCAACCTGGAGGGTATCAAGGCGGTGCCTATCTCCAAGATCGGTCAGGGGATGCTGCCCTTTGCGTCCCTGTCCTTTGAAAACGTGGAGCTTAGGCCCGAATATCGCCTGGAGGCCGAGAACACAGGATTCCCCCAACTGTTCAAGCTTTTCGAGCACGGCCGCACATTCACCTGTGCCAGCTCTTTGGGTATGGCCCAGGCTGCCATGGACGACGCGGTGTTCCACGCCCGCTCCCGCAAGGCCTTTGACACCCAGATCGCCCAGTTCCAGCAGATTCAGGAGCTGCTGACGGACATGGAGGTGAAGTTGTGCAACATGCGCGCCTCCGTCTACCGCGCCGCCCTTGCCCTTGACGGGGGAGAGGACGACAAACGCCTGGCGGTGGTGCTCATGAAACGCTACGTGCCCAAGGCCTCGGTGGAGGTGGCCTCCGACGCCATGCAGATCCTCGGTGGATTGGGCTACACCGAGTACTCCCGGGTCAGCCGTATCTGGCAGGACTGCCGGGGCAATCAGATTGCAGAGGGCACGGACCAGATTATGGTGCGCATTGCCGCCCCGTTGATTCTGAACAAGTACGCCCAGAACTAGAGGGGTCTCCTGCGCGGGCGCTTATTCAAACAGGCCACCGAGCCACGCATTTCCCGCACCGTCATTATGGCGGTGCGATTTTTTGTCTGCCGAAGCGGCCCGTGCTCACGTGCCCAGCGCATGCCGCGTGGTGCCGGCCGCCGGCCACGTATCCTAGACGGCAAACGTCCTTCTCACCTCCAGACGGACAAAATCGCAAATCTGTTGCAGAAAATGACCTAAAAACCACAGATTGCTTGGTTTGTCGGTGGTTGTTTTATGAAAATGCTTAGACAATTTCGCGATAGAGGCAACAGGAAATCTGTAGAGAACAGTATCCGCCTGCAGATTGGGCCCTTCGGCGGGAACCGAACGGGCATCTTGGACCGGTCTGCGCACACCGTCTTGAGGAGGAAACCTTGAGTACCGCAACTAAGGAAAAGATGAGCGTACGCCACCTGCTGGTCGTGCTCACGGGCATCATGATCACATTCGGATGCTCAGCCCTGTGCTTCTCCACCTGGGGCCTGTTCCAGCCCGTCGTGGCTGAGGGCCTTGGCGTCGAGACCACCAGCTTCGCCTTCTACGTCACCGTCATGTACCTGACCATGACCGTGGCATCCCCCATCGCAGGTAAGTTGCTCCAGTCCATGGACATCCGTATCATCCTGACTGGATCCGCCCTGCTCGTTGGCTGCGCCTTCCTACTGATGAGCTTCTCTAACACCATCGTGCTGTTCTACGTGGCCGCCGTTATGCTCGGCCTTGGCGAGATCAGCATCCTGTGGCTGGCCATCCCCACCCTGATCAACCGCTGGTTCGCCGACCGCGCTGGCTTCTTCATTGGCCTGTGCATGGCATTCACCGGCATCGGTGGCGCCGTGTGGTCCGCCGTCTTCACCGCCCTGATGTCCTCCGGCATGGACTTCCACGCCATCTATCGCATCTGGGCCATCATCGCCCTGGTCACCTCCGTGCCCTTTACTTTGTTCGCAGTCCGCAATGACCCCCAGTCCTGCGGCCTGAACCCCTACGGCGCTGCCGTTGCCGCCGCTAACGCTGGCAAGGTTGTCAAGCCCACCGGCCTGTCCGCATCCCGCGCCATGAAGACCCCTGCGTTCTATGCCGTCTGCGTCTTCGCTGGTCTGATCAACATTGCTATCCTCATTGCCATGCAGTTCCCCACCTATACCAAGTCCCTCGAAGGTGCCGCCTTTGACGTGCTGGTGGTTGGCGGCATCATGACCACCGTTATGATGGTGGGTCAGGCCCTGTTTAAGGTCATCCTGGGCGCCGTGGCCGACAAGAACGCCAAGGGAGCTCTGGTCTTCGCCTTCTGCGCTGGCGTTGCCGGTATCCTGCTGTGCTGGTTTGGCGTCTTCTCCGAGTACGTCATGTACGTGGGCGCCTTCATCTTCGGCGGCTGCTACGCCACCGCGGTGGTGCTGGTTCCCATTGTGGTCCGTCAGAGTTTCGGCTCCCGCGAGTACTCCATCATCTACTCCCGCGTGTCTACCGTGTTCAACCTGATCGCCGCTTTCGCCTCCATGATCTGGGCGTTCATCGGCTCTACATTCGGCTTCTCCGTGGCCTTCATCGTGGCCATCGTGATGCTGGTACTCATCCTTGCGCTGGGTCTGTTCGTCTTCGCCAACGCCCAGAAGTACAAGGGCGAGTGGACCGAGTAGCCACCGCGTGATCCCGGCTTGGGGCGGCCAGTCCAAATCCGCCCTGGGCCCGTACGGGATACAGATTTCTAAAGCCTGCTACCTTCTGCCCCATGTCTGCGGGGTGGGTAGCGGGCTTTTTTCTTGGCGAAGCGCCCTGTACCTCCTCGGGCGGTCCTGACGCACCGGGCGGTCCTGTTGCTGCGGAAGGTTGAGCGGCCAGCACGCTTCGACATTCGCGTATTGGACACCACTCTGAAACAGGAAACAGGGGATAATCCAGGTAATATTGAAATAATCAATTACCTTATCGAAAGACTCTAATAATGGCTATGGCATAATCAAGCGCTGTTGCTGTCGCCTAGTAGATGGCAGGGAAAGAGGGCTCTACGCATGAATCTCCAACAACTCAGGTATTTCAAGAAACTGGCGGAAGTGCTCCATTACTCTCGGGCAGCTCGAGCGCTGTATATTTCTCAGCCAACTCTTTCAAGCAGCATCTCGGTGCTTGAGCGGGAATTGTCAGTCAAGTTGTTCGAGAGAAGTGGACGCGGTGTGCGCCTGACCGAGCAAGGCACCGTCTTCTATCAGTATGTCTCCGAGGGGCTTCGTTGCATTGATGAGGGCGTGGAGGCTATTAAGCCTCGCAGCGTTGCCGACGTGAACGAGGTGCGCATTGGCGCTATCTTCACTGTTCAGGATGACTATCTGCCCATGCTTCTCAACGATTTCCTGAATCGGGTGGGGCATAGCATTTCCCTCATGAATTATCAGGGCTTCACAGATCATCTGATTGATCAGCTGCTGGAGGGATCCTTGGACGTGGCCTTTTGCGGTAAGAGAGAAAACGAGCCGGATATCGAGTACATCCCGGTGACGTATCGGCGTCTTGCCCTAGTGGTCCGCGACGACCACCCCCTTGCGCACAGGGCCTCCGTGACCTTTGATGACTTGGCACCCTATAGGGTTTACACGTACCGCAAGGAGGTGCCCATTGGAAAGATGGTCAAGGAGCTGCTGGTCAAGCACAACATGACCCACGTGATACAAGGCTATAGCGATGACGTGTCCATGGGTGCCCAGGTGTCCTATTCCGAGGACAACACCTGTGCGCTGATGCTTGATTCCCTATCTCTGAAGCTTCATGACAACCTGGTAGCGGTGCCGGTTGAGGGTGTACGGGAAGACTTTTACTGGATCAATCTCAGTTACGATAGGACCAAGGCCCACGCACCGAGCGTGACCCAATTTATTGAATTTGCTCGTAACTACCCTGATCCCTCTGGGGGGGGGGGTCTTCGATGGAAAGGCCAACCATTAAAGGATAAATAGATCTGGTTGGATTCTCCAATAGGTCCATTACAAAATATGGCCTGGTCAAAATGGTGATTGCGTCCGTTTCTGGACGCTTTCGTCATTTGTGGGCTCTATCATGAAACACGTAACACCATTGGCCCAACAACGCCGCTTGCCCATTAACACCGCTGGTCCTTGGCGCACAGATGGCATGGGCCTTAGGAATCGGAGGTATATGATGCGCACTCTCAACCCTGAGCATATGAAGATCATTGTGGATTTGGTAAACAAGGGGTACTACTACGCTCTGCTTGATATGGACGTTGAGGAGCTTGGAGCTGGCTACAGTAGGGTGCGGGTGCCTGTCTCCGAAAAGCACTGGAATTCCTTTGGCGGCATCCATGGGGGCGCAATGGCATCTATTCTTGATACGGCGGCATACTGGGCTGCTTACGGCATGATGGAGGAAGGAGTGGGATATACCACCCTTGACCTGAACGTAAACTGCCTGCGCTCCGTGGGTGGCGGCAGCATTCTGGCCGAAGGCCGGGTCATCAAGGCGGGACGTTCCATCTTCCTGGCGGAGTCCCAGATTAAAGACGACCAGGACAGGCTTATTGCCACCGCCCAAAGCAAGCTGTTTTTGGCTCCCGCCATTCAGCCCATAGAAAAGGCTCTGGAAATCTATATGCCTGATGTGGTGTTGCCGCCAAAATTCCTGGATTAGTATCCGCTCAATTTGGCGGGGTTGCTACACCAGCAGCCCCGCTTTTTTCGCGTCAAAGGCCAGTTGGTCGCGGAAATCCGGATGGGCGATGCTAATCAGACGCTTCGCTCGTTCGTACACGCTACATCCCCGCAGATTCACGCAACCAAACTCGGTGGCAATGTAGTGGACCTCGGAGCGGGGGGTGGTCACCACTGATCCCGGCGCCAGGGTAGCACTAATTTTTGAAACGGGGCCCTCTTTGGTATGCGCCACGCTACTGAAGGCCAAAAAGGACCTGCCCCCCGTGGCCATCTGAGATCCTCGTACGAAGTCCAGCTGTCCTCCGGTACCGGAGAAATACCGATGCCCGATGCTCTCAGCGCACACCTGTCCTCCCAGGTCAACGGCTATAGCGGTGTTGATGGATACCAGGTTGTCGTTGAGGGCGATGCGCGCAGGGTTGCAGATGTCTGAGTAGCTGAAGTACGTGTGTCCTGGGTTGTCGTGGGTGAAGCGGTAGAGCTCCTCGGTGCCGTAGGCAAAGCCCGCCACGGTGGTGCCAGGCAGGTAGGACTTAACGCTGTTGTCCATGGCCCCTGACTGAATAAGCTCCATGTAGGTGTCTCCGAGCATCTCCGTATACGCCCCCAGGTGTCGCTTAGTCTGCAGGGCTTCGCCGATGGCGTTGGGTAGGGAACCGATTCCCAGCTGGATGCAGGAGCCGTCGGGGATTAGGGGCTCAAGAACCTGGGCGATCTGTCGGTCTTCAGCGGTGGGAACCGGCTTGGGGAACACATAGCACGCTTCGTCATGCTCAATGTACGCGCTGATGCGCTCTAGAGGCAGGGTGAATCCAGGAGAGTCCACAAAGGGAAGCTTGCTGTTGAACTGGGCCACGATGGTATGGGCGTGGGCGACGGCATCCGCGGTCATGCCTAAGGGTCCTATGCTGCATACTCCCTGGTTATTTGGGGGAGTGGTCTGTATGAAGGCCACATCGATTGCCGCGCCGGTTTGGGTGGGGCCGCATTCAGGCAGGGTGGCTATCACCCGGCTCAGGCCGCTGAAGGTGTTGGGCAGGGGCGAGACCAGGCCGCTTGGGAAGCCAGCCCGCTCGTTGACCCCGGAGAAGATGGTCTGGTACTGGAAATTCTCGGGGATGGTGCCTAAGGCGGAGAAGTCGTGATCTCCGTAAACCCATCCGCCTAAGGCTCGCACGTGGGTGACTTGGCCCGATTTAACGCGCTGCAAAACGGCGTCCACCAGTTGGTGGGCAATTTGGATACAGCCCAGGTATATCGTGGAGTTGCTGGTGAGGTAGGTGTCCATGATGCGGTCTATCTCAAGGTTGCGGGATGAGAGCAGGTTGGGGTCAAGCATGGGGCCTCCCATAATCAAGGGTAGGAACTATTGAGGGTATCGTACAAGAACCCCAGTTCCCAGGCTTTAGGCAATGTTGCGAAACTGTTCCCGCATGGCGAAGTAACCGCTGCGGTTAGGGCGCCTCAATCAGGGAGATGTCGTTGCCGATATCGGTGACGCCAGATCCGGTGTTTGGCACCAGGGCAGAATAGGCGGCGTCTGCGGCAAAGATGCACAGCAGGATGATGCACACGGTTCCCACCAGGCGTTTTGGTAGGCGAGAGAGACGATCGTCAAGAATGGGCGCAATGATGTATACCACCAGCGATGCCCCCACCCCAAAGGCCAGCAGCCCTTCCGCGCAGATGCGACCTTGGATGTTAAAAAGGTAGCCGGTGTAATCCCACCACCGCTGGCCAGTGAGGGCTTCAAGGGCCCAAGAGGTGCCAAACTCCAGCACGCCCGCGCAGATGATAGCCAGCACGAAAAACAGCACCGGGTTGGGCCGGGCCTTATTGAGCAGGGTGATGAAAATCAGGGCGCCGGACCCGTAAATGGGAAGCCAGGGCCCGTGCAGCACACCCCGATTGACCAGGTTGCCGTCGGTAAGTAGGTGCATGCCTACCTCAAAGAGCCATCCCAGGACGGAAAGGGTTAGAAAGATTGCCACCAGCGAGGTCAGGGAGTAGTGGCGCAAGGGCGTGCGATGGCTGGTCTGGAGTCGAGGCTCGTTGTGTACCAGAGGAGAGAGCCGTTCAGGGTATGACCTGCCGGACATGGCCAGGTCAAAGGCCTGGGCATAATGCTGTTTGGCCAGGGCGTTTCGGTACGCGTCCTCTGTGGGGTCATAGGCAAGCACCACGCCAAAGACGTCCGCGAGGAATTGTCGAAGCGCGCTGGGTTGTTTGACATGGGGAACCGTCAGGTCCTTTGAGGTCTCTGCTACGGTTCGGTAGGCCTGTTCAAGCACCGAGGGATGGGGGTGGTTGAAGAGGAAGGGGTCGTTGAGCAGCCCCACCTGGGTGGCAGCGGTTCTAGAGGCCTTGTCTCTGGCGCTGCCCCTGGTCGCCACGGTGCCGGCTTTTGCGTCTTCCCCGGCTACTTCGTCATCAGAGGGCTGCAGGGCGGCACGCTTTGCCATGAGCCTGATGTGGGCGTAGAACTCCGCGTTGGTACACTCCCTGTAGGGGTAGGCGTAGGCCATGCCAATCAGGCCCGAGGTAAGACCGGAGAGCACGTCCCAGCCCAGGAAGGACAGATCAAGCATGAATCGTTCCCATTTGTGTCCACGCATGAGGACCTGGGACAGATGGATGGCCTGACGGGTGCCGATGTTGGGGTTTTCGGCAAGGACGTAGGGCACCAGGCAGTAGGCGTAGTGCTTGATGGGCCCGCCGACGATGGTGAGCATCCACAGCAGTTCAAGGCCGTGGGCCACCGCCAGGGTGAAGGCGGTGTGCAGCCATCGGCGGGTGCGGATCAGAAAGAGAAAACGGTCCGTGGGAATGTTCTGGTAGGTGCGGGCCTCTAGGAAGGCTCGGATGTATATGACTCTATATACGTCCACGGTTGCTGCGATAACCAGAGACAATAAAGAAAAGCTTAGCAAGATGAAGGCCATGGTGGCAATATCGGGGGAATGAATCAGGCCCTGGATGGCAAGAAAACCGCGGATGAGGAAGTCTCCGGACACCAGGCTGGTTGCAAGGGAGGCAAGCACGCCGCGGGAGAAGGCGATTTGCAGCCCGTTGATGTCTTGGGAGTACCCCATGGTCGATGCGGCGGTGTCCTGGGCAATCTGGCGCCCCTGGTCAACATTGCCTTGGATGATGGCATCGTAGACCGCGGTGGAGCCGGCGCCAAGCCCTAGGGACATGGTGGAGTCTATGGCCTGGGCGGCAGCGAAGGGGTTGGGCACCTTGAAAAACCCCAGGGACATGGAGTAGCTGGTGCCGAGCAGGCTTGCCACCACCAACAGGGCCACCAGCAGTGGATAGTGGCTGCTTAAGGTCTGGCGAGCCTTGGCCTTCAGCTCTTTTCTGCCTTCGTGGTCAAGGGGGGCGGTATGTTGCTGGGGGTTGCGCATGGGGTTGATTCTAGCACCCCAGGTTCTGGGTATTCTTTCGGGCGGGCAACGGTATCCTGGCGAAGCGTCCGTTGCGGGTTGGTGTACACTATTCGGGTTCAAGAATATATGGAGGAGGACGCCTTATGCACGTACCACCGTTTATCACCATTCCTCAGGCGCGTCAGATAATCAGGGATCACGTGAAGCCTGGCAGGGTGGAGCAGGTGGGCCTGGTTGAGGCCCTGGGCCGGGTGGCCGCCGCAGACCTGCGCAGCGATATCAACGTCACCCCCTTTGACGACAGCGCCATGGACGGCTTTGCCCTCCGTTGCGCAGATCTGGCCCAGGCGAGTCAGGACAGCCCCGTGGACCTTGTGGTGGTTGCCCATCTGGGTGCGGGATCCGTGTTTGACGGGACGCTGGCCCCTGGCCAGTGCGCTCGTATCATGACTGGCGCTATGGTTCCTACCGGTGCCGATGCGGTGGTGCGCATCGAGGACGTGGCGCTGCCCTCAGAGGACCCGGGCGCCGGGGGCGTGGGCGAGGCGGTGCGCTTCGTCAAACCAGTTGCCTTGGGCACGGCCATCCGTAAAGCCGGGGAGGAGGCCAAGGCGGGCGACGTGGTGGTCAAAGCCGGCCAGGTCATTGGTGCGGCAGGCGTGGGCCTGCTGGCGGCCTGCGGAAACCTGGAGGTGCCGGTGTATGCCAAGCCTCGGGTGGGCATCCTGTCGGTGGGATCCGAGCTCACTTCTGCCTCTCAGGTTCCCGAGCCAGGCATGATCAGGGATTCCAACAGCTGGGCCATGCGGGCCAACGTGATTTCCGCGGGCGGTATCCCGGTGTTCTACGGCCAGATTCCCGATGACTACCAGCAGATCAAGGACGCGTACCAGCGTGCGGCTGCTGAATGCGATCTGGTGGTGTCCACCGGTGGCGCCTGCATGGGCGATTTTGACCTGACCGGTGCCGTCTTGGCCGAACTTGGCCAGGTCCACTTCCATCGGGTGAACATGCGCCCGGGAAAATCCCAACCCTTTGGGATGATCGGGGACGTGCCCGCCTTCGTGCTTTCCGGCAATCCCGCCGCCTCCACGGTGGGGTTTGAACTGTACGTCCGTCTTGCCATGCGCATCCTTGAGGGCCACAGTCAACTTGACCGGCCTACTCTGACTGCGCATATTGCCTCTGACGTACGCAAGAAGGACCCCCGACTCTTCATGGAGCGAGGTTTTTTGACCCAGACCGATGACGGGCGTCTGCAGGTGGAGCTCTTCCGCAAGCAGTCTTCTGCTCTGTTCGGGGCGCTTCATCAGGCAAACTGTCTTGTGGTCATCCCCGAAGGACTTGAGGGGCTTTCCGCCGGCGACCCGGTGACCTGCGTGCTGACCTGCGCGGATGAATCGGTGCCTTTGCGGAGTACTTTTGATGGCGGGTTGAGCAGGTGAGCGCCGTGCGCACCACCCTGTGCTACCTTGAGCGGGACGGCCAGTACCTGATGATGCTGCGCAACAAGAAGTCTCATGACGCCAACGAGGGAAAGTACCTGGGCGTGGGCGGCAAGTTTCTGCCAGGGGAGACCCCCAGACAATGTGCCCTGCGGGAGATTAACGAGGAGACTGGGCTTTCTGGAGGGGTTCTTGAGGGGCTTGAGTATCGGGGGATCGTTCATTTCGTCAGCGACACCTTCCCCGACGAGGATATGTATCTCTTTACGTGTAGGCTCCCCGAGGGGTTTGACCCGCCTCTTGCGGATTGCAGCGAGGGCACCCTGTGCTGGGTGGATATTGATGCGGTAGAGTCTTTGCCTCTATGGGAGGGCGATCGGCTGTTTTTGCGCGAGCTTGCGGCCGGAGCGCGGGATATCCATATGCGGCTGATATATCAGGGGGACTCCCTGGTGGCCTGT